>RFGQ01000658.1 GCA_003695865.1 Gemmatimonadota bacterium
GAGCCTCGAGCCCGAGGTGCGCCTGCGCCACCACCGCTGCTTTTCGTGCTTCGCGTTCGGAGCTTCCTGCAGCGAGATGTGAGGGCGGCGGGGGTAGGGCACCCGTCCGCGCCGCGAGCGCCGGTAGCGCACCTCCGAGCGCCCGCCTATGTTCGCCGGGCCCGCCCGCCCGGCGTGCGTCGGCTGCGCACCCTGCCCATCCTCCCGATCCGGGCCTGTCACGATGCCCCACCGCGCGATCCTCTTCGTGGACGTCTCGGGCTCGGTGCGGCTTTCCGAAACCCTCGGTATGCAGCAGGCGGCGCTCGAGTACGGGCGTCTGCACGCGCGTCTCGAGGAGCTGGCGCCCGATGCGGGCGGCCGTCTCGTGAAGACGCTGGGCGACGGGGCGCTGCTGAGCTTCCGCACGGCCGAGGGGGCGCTGCGGGTCGCGCGGACGATCGTCTCCGAGGGGCGTGGCCCCCTTCCGCTGCGGGCCACCGTCTGCGCCGGTGAGGTGGTGGAGCAGGGCCGGGACGTCTTCGGCGAGCCGGTCAACATCGCCGCGCGCCTGCTCGACCTGGCCAAGGCGGGTCAGGTGCTCACCACCGGCGCGACCGTCGAAGACCTCGCGCCCGAGGCGGCGGGCGGCACCCGAAGGCTGGGCCGGCGCGAGTTGAAGGGCGTCTCGTCGCGCGTGGACGTGGTCGAGGTCCTGTCGGGCGAGAGCGAGGCGCTGACCCATGTCGCGGCGCCCGCCACACGCGAGGCCGGCGCGGGCCGCACGCTCCGTCTGGAGTGCGCGGACGCGGTGCTCATCTGCGGCGAAGGGGCGAGGCGTGAGGCCGTCACCGTGGGGCGGGACGAGGACTGCACCTTCGTGATCGACGCCGCGCACGTCTCCAGGCGCCACCTCACGATCCACCACCGCAACGGCGCGTTCTACCTGCAGGACCACTCGGCCAACGGCACGCTGCTGGAGCCGCCGAGCGGCGCCCCCGTCCGCATCCGCAACGAAGAGACGTTGCTGATCGGAAGCGGCAGGATCGTGCCCGGGGTGACGCCTGCCAACCGTGGACACCCGCATCTGCTCTTCGCGGTGTCGGAGGGCGCAGGCCGCTGAGGGGCTGCGGCCGTTAGAGCAGCCACTCCTGGTCTTCGATGGACACCGTCTGCTCGCTCTCGACCTCCCCGGTGTGGCGGGTCGAGGCGGGCTCGATGAGCACGATGTGCGTCTCGACGGCCGCCGAGGCGCGGTGCTCCACGCCGGCGGGGACGACGGCGCACTGGCCCGGTCCCAGGGTGAGAGCGCCGTCGCGCAGGTGAATCGTGAGCTCGCCGGCCACCACCAGGAAGAATTCGTCCTCGTGTTCGTGGCTGTGCCAGACGATGTCACCCTCGCCCTTGGCCAGCTTCACGAGTTGCCCGTTCATCTCGGCCACGAGCTTGGGCGTCCAACGGTCCTCGAAGCGGCCGAAGTGCTCGGCAAGGTCGATGACGCGCAGTGCGCCGCGGGGCGGAGAGGCACTCGCTCCGGGCGTGGAGGGCAGCGCCGTCGGTCCGGCCGGGGCGAGTGCCTCGGCGCCGCCCGCGGCCTCCTCTGCGGCCCGCTCCGTCGCCCGCTCGCCGAGCATCGTCACCAGCCGCGCGTGGGCGTCGGCCAGGGCGCGGTCCTCGCGGCGTCGCAGCCAGCGGTACACGACGCGCGGGGTCACGAGCGCGACACCCGCGGCCACGAGCGGGACGACGCTCTCGGGCAGCCCCATGGCCGTCAACGACAGGAAGATGCCCGTGAACGAGAGCATGCCGCCCGCCGCGGCGCTCAGGAAGAGGCCGTCGCGGAAGTTGCCCAGCACGCGCACGCGCACGCCGTCTTCCGAGGGCGTGATCGACACGTAGCGCCCGCCCAGGGCGTCGCGGGCGCGCCACTCGAGGGCGTCGTTCTGCACCTTCACGATGCCCTGACGTCCGAGAGCCGCGCGGATCACCGAGATGGCGTCGTGCGGATCGGCCCCGAGCAGGCGCACGCCCGGCAGCGAGCTCTGGAACTGGATGGTCGTGGGGATGCCCGCGTACGGGTTGGCCGGAGCCTGGGTGGCTTCGTGGAGCGTGGCCGCCGCCAGCCGCACGCGCCCCGGGTCGATCCCCACCTCGGCGGCGATCTCTTCGATCTCGGCCAGCGACAGGCCGCCCTCGCTCGGGTCGTCGGCATGGGGGCCCACCTCGGGGTCGAGCGCCCGCTTGAGGATGAGCTGCACCTCGCGGTCGCTGAAGCGGCGATCCATGAAGGACCTCGTGCGTGATCGTGAACGGGAGCGGCGCCCTGCCGGCACGGCCCGAGGTACGCGCCCGCGGCGCCGTGCCTTCACCCCGCGACCGACGCTTCATGCAAACGCCGGCGGGCGGGTGAGGCAAGGCCGTCCCCCTCGCCCACCTACCCGGCGCCGCGCCGCCCGTTACCTTTGCCGGATGTTCGACTTCACGCTCGCCGCCACCGAGGGCGCGGCCCGCGCCGGGACGTTCCGCACGCCCCACGGAGAGGTGCCCACGCCGGTCTTCATGCCGGTGGGAACGCTGGGCACCGTGAAGGGGGTCTCGCCCGAAGAACTCGAGGCGCTGGGGGCCACGGTCGTGCTGGCCAACACCTACCATCTCTATCTGCGGCCGGGGCACGAGCTGGTCCGCGAGCTGGGTGGCCTGCACGCGTTCATGCGCTGGAACGGCCCCATCCTGACCGACTCGGGCGGCTACCAGGTCTTCTCGCTGGCACACATCAACCGCATCGAGGACGAGGGCGTCACGTTTCAGAGCCACGTCGACGGGTCGCGCCACCTGTTCACGCCCGAGTCCGTGATGGAAATCCAGCGGGCTCTGGGCGCCGACATCGTCATGGCGTTCGACGAGTGTCCGCCGGGGGGCGCCTCGCGCGCGGCGGCGGCCGAGGCGAACCGTCGCACGCTGGCCTGGCTGGAGCGCTGCCGGGTCCGCTTCGACGCGCTCGCGCACGAGACCGTGGTGCCCGAGCAGACGCTGTTTCCCGTGCTGCAGGGCAACGTGTACGAAGACCTGCGCCGGCAACATGCGCGCGACGTGCAGGCCGCCGGCGACTGGCGGGGCTACGGAATCGGCGGCCTCAGCGTGGGCGAGGAAAAGCCCGCCATGTGGCGCGCCGTCGAGGTGCTCCACGAGGAACTCCCGAGCGGCGTGCCCCGGTACCTGATGGGGGTGGGTTACCCCGAGGATCTGCTGGAGGCAATCGCCCGGGGATGTGATATGTTTGACTGCGTCGCCCCCACGCGGAACGCCCGGCACGGCACCGCCTGGACGGCGCACGAGGGACAGGTCAACCTGAAGGGCGCCCGCTTCCGCGCGCAGCGCGACCCGATCGATCCCGACTGCGACTGCTACGCGTGTCGCCGCTTCGACCGGGCCTACCTGCGCCACCTGCTGATCGCGGGCGAGCGCTTCGGGCACCGGCTGGTCTCGATCCACAACCTGCGCTTCCTCGTGCGGCTCGCCGAAGAGGCCCGACGCCGGATCGGAGAGGGGTCGTTCACAGGTTGGAAGGACGATTGGCTGGCGCGGTACCGGGCGGCCGGTGCGCCGCAACACGACTGAACACACGACGGGAGAGAGACGGTGATCCACGCGGCCTTCGCGCTGCTCGCTCAGGCCCCCCAGCAGCCCCGCGGCATCTCGGGGATGGCCTTCATGATCCAGATCGTGGCCATCATCGCGATCTTCTACTTCATCCTGATCCGTCCCCAGCGGAAGGAGCAGCAGCGCCACCGCGAGATGGTGCAGAGCCTGAAGAAAGGCGACGAGGTGGTCACGAACGGAGGCATCATCGGCACCATCGTGCGCGCCGAGGAGGATCGCCTCGTGCTTCGCACCGGGGGCGAGAAGGGCTCGGGGCAGGAGAGCCGGGTCACGGTGGAGCGGGCCCGGGTGGCGCGCCGGATCGGCGGCGACGAGGAGGTCTGAGTACGTGGCGGTCCGTGAGATCCGCCTGCTGGGCGACGAGGTGCTGCGCCGGAAGGCCGTCGAGGTCGAGGCCTTCGACGACGCGCTGCGCACGCTGGTCTCGGACATGTACGAGACCATGTACCACGCCGACGGCATCGGACTCGCAGCGCCACAGATCGGAGTCTCGCAGCGCGTGCTCGTGCTCGACATCCGCGAGCCCGAGGCGCCGCTCGGCGGTCGCCTGGCGTTCGTGAATCCCGAGATCGTGTCGGCCTCCACGCGCACCGACCGTGCACCCGAGGGCTGCCTGTCGATTCCCGGACTCGAGGAGGTCGTCACCCGGCCGGCCGAGGTCACGGTGCGGGGATTCGACGAGCGCGGGGAGTTCTACGAAGTCGAGGCCGACGGGCTGCTGGCGCGCGCGCTCCAGCACGAGATCGACCATCTCGACGGGATCCTGTTCCTCGACCGCGTGAGCCCGTTGAAGCGGCGGATGCTCATGAAGAAGTGGAAGCGCAGCCGGGAGGAGGCGCGCTCGCAGTGAGGATCGTCTTCTGGGGCACGCCGGCCTTCGCCGTCCCGTCGCTCCGGGCACTCACCGACGAGGGTCACGACATCGCGGCGGTCGTGACCCAGCCCGATCGCCCTGCCGGACGCGGGCGGCGGCTCACGCCTTCGCCCGTCAAGGAGGTGGCCGAGGCCGAGGGCATCGAGGTGCTCCAGCCCGAGCGCCCGCGCGGCGAGGCGTTCCTGGAGCGACTTGCAGAGCTGGCCCCCGACCTCTCGGTCGTGGTCGCCTACGGGCACATCCTGCGGTCCGAGGTCCTCGACCTGCCCCGCCTCGGCTCGATCAACGTGCACGCCTCACTGCTTCCCGAGCTGCGCGGAGCGGCGCCGATCAACTGGGCGATCGCGCGGGGGCACCAGAAGACCGGCGTGACGATCATGCGCATGACGCCGGGCATGGACGAGGGTCCGATCCTGCTCCAGACCGAGGAGCCGATCGGCCCCGAGGAGACGGCGAGCGAGCTGACCGCACGACTCTCGGAGCTGGGGGCCGAAGCGCTGGTCGAGGCGCTGACGCTGATCGACGCGGGTGCGATCGAGGAGCGCGAGCAGGACCACGCGCGGGCCACGTACGCGCCCAAGGTCGACCGGGCCACGGCGCGCATCGACTGGAGCCGGCCCGCCCATGAGGTGGCCTGGCACGTGCGCGGCATGGACGCCGTGCCGGGTGCCTGGTCGACGCTCGAGGGTGCGCCCGTGAAGCTGTTCCGGCCGCTGCCCGACCCGGCCGTGCGGGCCGAAGGGCCGCCCGGCACGGTCGTGGACGCCGACCCGGACGAAGGCGTGCTGGTCGCCTGCGGCGAGGGCGCCGTGTGGCTGCGCGAGGTGCAGCCGGCCGGCCGCAAGCGGATGGAGGCGGGCGCGTGGGTGCGCGGCCGGGGCGTGTTCGCCGGCCAGCGCTTCGTCGACCCGCCCGAGGCGGGCGCATGAGTCTGCCGCCGCTGCACGTGGTGACCGACGAGTCGGTGCTGGCCGCCGAGGGGTTCGCCGCGCGCGCCCGCGCCGTGCTCGAGGCGGGCGGGGGCGCGCTCGCGCTGCACCTGCGCGCGCACCGGCTTGGCGGCCGGCGCCACTACGAACTGGCAGCCCGGCTCGCCCCCGAGGCCGCTGCGGCGGGCGCCGAGCTGATCGTGAACGACCGCCTCGACGTGGCGCTGGCGCTGGGGCTGGGCGTGCACCTGGCCGAGCGCTCGCTGCCCCCCGCGGCGGTCGCCGCCCTCGAGCCCGGACCGGCCTTCTTCGGCGCGAGCGTACACGGCGCCACGCGCGCCCGCGAGGCCGCGGCCGCCGGGGCGCGCTACCTGATCGTGGGCACGATCTACGCGACCGGCTCCCACCCGGGTCGCGAGCCGGCCGGGCCGGTGCTGCTCGAGCGCGTGGCCGCCGAGGCGGCCGGCGTTCCCCTGGTGGCCATCGGGGGGGTGACGCCCGCGCGCGTTGCCGAGGTGGCCCGCGCCGGCGCCGCCGGAGTAGCGGTTCGTGCAGGGGTGTGGCACGCCGGCGATCCGGCCGCGGCGGTCGAGGCCTATCTGGAAGCGTGGCGCGCCGCTGTGGCCGGGGCGCCGGCAGGCGCCGCGAGCGCGACCCGGGGTGCGGCCCCCGCCACCGAGTGCTGAAGGGACGACGCACGTCATGAACGCAGAGACGATCCGGGTCCGACTGAACGGCAAGGAGCGCGAGGTGCCCGCGGGGCTCAGCGTGAAGGGGCTGCTCGAGTGGCTCGAGCTCAATCCCCTGCTCGTCGTGGTCGAGCGCAACCGCGAGATTCTCGCGCGCGAGACGTTCGCGGACGTGATCGTGGAAGAGAACGACCAGCTCGAGCTGGTCCACTTCGTCGGCGGAGGCTGAACCGCCGGCGCACGAGGAGGACAGACGTGACGGACGAAGCCGTGGCGACCACGCCCGACGAGACGCTCGATACGCCCTTCCGCATCGCCGACCGCGAGTTCGGCTCGCGCCTCATCGTCGGAACGGGCAAGTACGCCGACAACGAAACCATGGTGCGCGCCATCCGCGCCAGCGGCGCCGAGATGGTGACGGTGGCCGTGCGGCGTATCGACCTCGACCGCACCAAGGAAGAGGGCATCCTCTATCATCTGGATCCCGAGGAGTTCTTCCTGCTGGCCAACACCGCCGGGTGCTACACCGCCGAGGACGCGATCCGCTACGCCCGCCTGGCCCGCGCCGCGGGTTTCAACGAGTGGCTCAAGCTCGAGGTGATCGGAGACCAGCAGACGCTGCTTCCCGACACCGAGGCCACGCTCGAGGCGGCGCGCGTGCTCGTGGACGAGGGCTTCACGGTGATGGCC
>RFGQ01000659.1 GCA_003695865.1 Gemmatimonadota bacterium
CCGCCGAGGCGCCCGCCACCCGCACGCTCGACGGACCCCTCACGCTCGCCTGGACGCTCGGCGCGTTCCTTCTGGCCGCCTTCGCGGTGGGCGGTGCCGTGCGCCTGCGGGCGCGCGTGCGGCGCTGGCCGCGGGCCCGTCTGGGAGGGCGGACCGTGGTGCGTTCGCGCGACTTCGGGCCGGCCCTGGTGGGCGTCGTCCGGCCCGAGATCGTGCTTCCCGCCTGGTTGTGGGCGTGGTCGGCCAGGCGGCGCGAACTGGTCGTGGCACACGAGGCCGAACACCGCCGCGCCGGCGATCCGCTGCTGCTGCTGGCCGGCCTGGTGCTGCTCGTCCCCCTGGCCTGGAACCCCTTCGCGTGGGCGCTCTTCGCGCGCCTGCGCCGCGCGATCGAGCTGGACTGCGACGGGCGGGTGCTCGCCTCGGGCGCGCCCGCCGTCGAGTACGGTGCGGTGCTCCTCGACGTGGGCGTGCGCAGCGCCCGCGTTCCGCTCGCCGTGCCGGCGCTCGTCGAACCCCGACCCTTCCTGGAAAGGAGACTGAAGATGATCACCCAGCGAGCCCCGCGGGGGCGGTGGCGGAAGGGCGTGGCGGCGGGCCTCGCCGCCCTGGCCACGTTCGCCCTCGCGTGTGACGCACCGACGCCTCCCCGCGTGGACGATGAGGCTTCCGAAGCCGGCACCTTCCGCGTGCGAGCCGTACCCGCGCAGGACGCCGACGCCCTGCACCGAACGGGAGGAGAGGCCGACGGGCCGCACGACGGCAGCCCCGTGCGCCTGCGGGCGCGCCAGGGCGCCTTCGAGTTCGACCCCGACGGAGCCTCCGGGCTGAGCGCCGCATCGGGCCCCCTGATCGTCGTCGACGGCCGCGTGTACGGCCCGGAGGTGCTTCGGCACGTCGACGCGAGCGCCGTTGAAAGCGTCGAGGTCGTCAAGGGCGCGGCCGCGCGGGCGCTCTTCGACGACCCACGCGCCGCAAACGGGGTGATCCGCATCACCCTCCGGGAAGGTGCCCAGGTCGACCTCCATCCCGACCGCGACGCCGACGCCGGCCACCCGGAGGGCCACCGATGACCCGCGTCCGATTCCTGAGCGGAATGTTCCACGCTGCCTTCGCGGCGGCGGCCCCGGTGCTCCGCTCCGACGGGCGGAGCTTCCGCACCTGGACGGCACACCCCGAGGTGAGCGCCTGCCCGTAGCAGGCTCGGCCATTCGCCCGGCGGGCGGATCCACATGCAC
>RFGQ01000660.1 GCA_003695865.1 Gemmatimonadota bacterium
GAGCCCGGCGCTGCGCATGATCCTCGAGAGTGAGGCCGGGGTGAGCCTGGACCGGATCGAGCGGCGGGCCCGCGCCCTGGCCGACGCGACCGCCGAGCACCCGTCCGCCGCCCAACCCGACCTGTTCGACTGACCGGACCCCGTGCGTCCCGCCCACTCCTCGACCGCGCTCACGGCGTGCCTCTTCGCTGCCGCAGGGTTGCTGGCGCCGACGTCGGGCGCGGCCCAGTCCGCCCCGGACGGTGAGCACGCTGCCTGCCCGCAGGGGCGCATCACCACCGTCTTCGTCGACAACCACCCCATCTTCGACACGTCGAAGATGGAGGAGGGGACGCCGTTCCTGTGGGCCTATCGGCTTGCCAACTCCCTCCACTTCACCACCAAGGCGTCGTTCATCGAGTCCGAACTCCTGTTGCGTCCGGGTGACTGCCTCGATCCGCTGCTCGTAGATGAATCGGAGCGCCTGCTGCGTCAGTACGAGTTCCTCGCCAGGGTCGACGTGTTCGCCGTGCCCCAGCCCGACGGAACCCAGCACCTGGTGGTCGACACGCAGGACGAGTGGACGACCGAGTTCAACGTCCGCACGCGCTTCGATCCGGGTTTCGAACTCGCGGGCATCGACCTGACCGAAGAGAACCTGCTCGGCCGTGGCATTCTGGTCGGTGGCTTCTTCGTGCAGAAGCGCGAGCAGCGCGAGGTCGGCGTACGCGCCGCGTCGCCGCGGCTGTTCGGCACGCGCCTCGACGGTCACATCCGGCTCGGCAAGACCCGCACCGGCTCGGTTGTGGAGCAGGGCTTCTTCTATCCGTTCGTCGGCGAGATCGGCCGCCTCGCCGCCCGCCAGGAGTACTTCCGCCGCGACGCCCTCTTCTCCTACTCCGTCGAAGACCGACGCCCCCTGACCAACATCACCGTGCCTCTACTCGAAGAACGCGCCGAGTTCACGGTCGCGGCCCGCTTCGGCGACGTCGGCAACCTGACCTTCGTGGGCGTGGGGCTCTCACGCGAGGTGCTCGAGTTTCCCGACTTCGAGACCGGCGTAGAGACGGTGCGCGACCGCGACTTCGGCAATCGCGAGCCGGCGGATCCGGAATTCGTGGAGGCCGTGCGGCCGCAGGCGATCGAGAACTCCGACACCCGCATCAACGTCATCCTCGGGCAGCGCAATCTGCGCTTCGTGCGCCGCCGGGGCCTCGATGCCCTACGGGGCGTGCAGGACATCGCCGTCGGCACCGAGGTGGACCTGACCCTGGGCCGGACCATCGACTTCCTCGACTCCGACCGCACGGGCACCAGCGACCTCTTCGCCCGCACGACCGCGTTCTGGGGCACGGCTCCCGGGCCGTGGGTCACCGCGGCGAGCGCGAGCCTCGAGGGCCGGCAGGTGTTCAGCGACCGCACGTCCGCGCAGCGCTCGGGGTGGCGGGACGTGATCGGCGAGTTCGACCTGTTCGGCTACTACCACCCGGAGGGCCGACACACCACGGTGGCTCGCCTCGCCGGGGCCGCCGGCTGGCGTATGGACGTGCCCTTCCAGCTCACGCTCGGCGGCCTCTACGGCGTGCGAGGGCTCTCGTCGATCGCCTATCCCGGCGGGCGACGACTGCTCGCCACCGCAGAGCACCGGGTCACGCTCGACTGGACGCCCGGCGAGCTGCTCGACCTGGGCTTCACCGTGTTCGGCGACCTCGGCCGCGTGTGGCCGGGCGGCGTGCCCTTCGGCGTCGACTCGGGCTGGAAGGGCACGCTGGGAGCGGGTCTGCGACTGGGCTTCCCCCGAGGAACGCGGGGCGTGTTCCGCATCGATCTGGCGTTTCCGGTGGGGGACGAGGGGAAGCACACTCCCATCCTGCGACTCTCGGCCCTGGAGATCGTCGGACTCGTGGGCGGCTTCAGCGACGGGCAGCTCGACCGCAGCCGCCGCGCCGGCGTGGGCACGCAGCTCATTCCGGCCGCCCGCCCCGGAGGCTGATCGGGAGAAGGCCGCCATGCGCACCCGCCGCCACGACGCGGAGCTGCTCGACCAGCCCCACCACGACGCCGCCGAACTCGAGGCCTCGCTCGCCCACGTGGCCGCCGTGAACCGCTGGCTCGGAGGCACGGGTCCGCTGCGGCGTCGTCTGGGCGCACTGGCCGCGCGGATGGGCCCGCTCACCGTGCTCGACGTGGGCGCGGGCAACGGCGACACGCTGGCGGCCCTCCCTTCGGGACCGCACGCGCGCGAGTGGCGCCTGATCGGGCTCGATGCGCACGCTCAGGTCGCCTCGCTGCTCGCCCGCCGCCACGCGGGCCGCGTACGGACCGTGCGGGGCGACGCGCTCCGGCTGCCGTTCGCCGACGACGCGGTCGACGCGGCCGTCACCGTGCTCACGCTGCACCACTTCCCCGACCCCCTGGCCGTGCGCCTGCTCGCCGAGATGGCCCGCGTGGCCCGCCGTCTCGTGCTGGTGAGCGACCTCGAGCGCCGGCCGCTCAACTATCTGGGCGCCCGTGCCCTGGCCGCCACCTGGTGGCGGCGCAACCGGCTCACGCGGCACGACGGTCCGCTCTCGGTGCTCCGCTCGTTCACGGTGGGCGAGCTGCGCGAGCTGGGCCGCCGCGCCGGTCTGGCCGAGCCGCTGGTGCGCCGTCACCACCCCTTCCGGTTGGTCCTCGAGGGGACGCCCCGATGAGCGGCCGCACGGCCGACGCGGCCGTCCTCGTCGTGGGCGCCGGCCCCTCCGGCGCCGCGCTCGCGCTCCGTCTGGCGCGCGCGGGTGTCGAGGTTGCGCTGGTCGAGCGCCGCCGCCATCCCCGCGACAAGCCGTGCGGCGAGTGCCTCAATCCGGGCGCGGTGGAGCAGCTCCGCCGCCTCGGGCTCGACACCGCCGTGCGCGAGCGACTGGAGCCCGCACCGCTGAGGGGATGGTGCCTGCGCGCCGAGCGCGGGCACCGTGCGCTGGGGTTGTTCGGAGAGCGCGCCGGCCCCGGATGGGCCGTGCCCCGCCGCGCGCTCGATGCGCTGCTCGCCGAGGCCGCCGTCGACGCCGGCGCCCGCCTCGTGGCTCCGGCCACGGCCGAAGGCGTCGAGCCGGCGCCCGAGGGTCCGGGCTCCCCACCGCGCGTGACCGTGCGGCACCGCGACGGCCGTCTTTCGGTGCATCGGCCGCGACTGGTGGTGGGGGCCGACGGCCTGCGCACCCGGGTTGGGCGCGCGCTCGACGGCGGACCCCGGCCCGGGAGGCTGCGCAAGGCATCGCTCACCTGTCGCGTCGAGGGCGCGGGCCCGGAGCGCGACGTGGGCCATCTGGTGCTCGGCGACGGCTGGACGGTGGGCCTGGCCGCCGTACACGCCCGCGACCCGCTGTGGAACGCCACGGTCGTGGTCGACCCGCTCCGCTGGAGCCGCGCGCTGGCCGCCGACCCCGCCGCGCTGCACCGCGAACGCCTCGAGGCGGCAGGCTTCGCCTGGGTGCAGCCGCCCCGGGTGGTCGGCGGGCCGTGGGCCAGCGGCCCCTTCCACATGCCGGCGCGGCGCGCGGTGGGGGACGGCATGCTGTTGGTGGGCGACGCGGCCGGCTACTTCGACCCGCTCACCGGCCAGGGCATCTACCGCGCGCTGCTCTCCGCCGAGCTGGCCGCGCCCGTCGTCGTGGCCGCCCTCGCGCAGCCCGGCGCCGTGGACGCCGGGCGGTTACGCCCCTACGAGCGGGCCCTCGCGCGGGCGCTGCGCCGGGGACGCGGGGTACAGCGGGTCGTCGAGGCTGTGGTGAGCCATCCGCGGCTGCGGGACGCGGCGATCGCCTGGCTCGGTCGGCACCCCGCGTGGGCGGGGCGGCTGGTGCGCCTCACGGGCGACTGCAGCGCCCGGCGCGGCCGGGCCACC
>RFGQ01000661.1 GCA_003695865.1 Gemmatimonadota bacterium
AAAGGCTGGTTGCTCCCCGGCGGGAACGTCACGGGGTGGTAGCACTGCTCGAAGACCACCCGGCTCGGGCTCGCGATGTAGGCCGGCTCGGTGAGCGTCCCGGCCGGATCGTAAGGGTTGCCACTCTCTGCCGGAATCAGCCTGCCCCCGCTGCCTTTCCGCATCGGCTGCAGGGGGGACCGGTATGCGATCGGCCACAGAAAGAACATGATGGGGTGGCCCCAGGCGTCGGCGTCCCAGCGGCCGCTCTGCAGGCAGAGCTGGCGCACGCGGGCGTGCACGGGGGCGTCGCCGAGCGCGCCGCCGAACTGGCCGAGGCGCTGGTGCGGCTGCGGGACCGTGTGGCGGCCGCGCTCGCGGCCGGCACGGTCGAGCGGGACCGCGAGGCGTTCGAGCGCGAGGTGCGCGAGCGCCTGGCCGCGTACCGCGATCCCGCCGAGGTGGCGCGCTACTTCGACACGTTCGGGGCCGCGACCGACTACGACGGCATGCGGCTGCACCTGGAACGTCTGGCGCGCCGCGCGTAAGAACGTCGTGTGTATTCGTCAGCCCATGCGTGGAGGGAGGAGGAGACGCAGATGACGCATGCAGATCGGAAGGGTCGTGAGGGCTCGGCGGCGGCGCGCCGCGCGCCCATCGTCCCCACCGCCTTTGCCGCCATCGCGCTGACCGCGCTCACCGTGTTCGGCGCCGCGCTGCCGGTGGCCGCCCAGAGCCGGCCGCTGCCCGGGCCCCTGCCGGTGCCCCGCCTGATCCGCCAGGCCATCGACAACGAGACCCGCTCGCCCGACGGGCACCCGGGCAAGCACTACTGGACGAACTACACCCGCTACCGGATCGAGGCGGAACTCGATCCGGAGACGGCCGAACTCAGGGGACGGGAAACCGTCGTCTACGAGAACCGTTCGCGCGGCGAGCTGCCCGCACTCTTCTTCAACCTCTATCAGAACCTGCACGCGCCCGGCGCGGTGCGGAACGAGCCGGTCGAGGTGACGGGCGGGGTGCACCTCGAGCGGGTGGCCGTGCAGGGGGTCGAGCTTCCCGACGGGATCGTGGGCCGCCGGGCCGGCTACCAGGTGCAGGGCACCGTGATGGCGCTGCGCCTGCCCGAGCCGCTCGAGAAGGGCGACACCGTGGCCGTCGAGATCGAGTGGAGCGTCACGCTGCCCCAGAACGGGGCGGGGCGCATGGGCCATTCCGAGCACGAGGTGTACTTCGTCGGCTACTGGTTCCCGAAGGCCGCCGTCTTCGACGACATCCGGGGCTGGGACGCCGAGAACTACATGGGCAACGCCGAGTTCTACGACGGCTTCGGCGACTACGAGGTGGCGCTCACCGTGCCCGAGGGCTGGACCGTGATGGGGACCGGCGAGCTGCTGAACCCGGCCATGGTCTACACGCCGACCGTGCTCGAGCGCCTGCGGGCTGCGGCCGAAGCCGACACGGTGGTGGCGGTGGTGACCCGCCGTGACCGCCGTGAGGGGGCCGTCACGGTGCCGGGCGTGGACGGCAAACTGGTCTACCGCTTCCGGGCCACGAACGTGCGCGACTTCGCCTGGACGGCGTCCAACGTGCAACGGTGGGACGCCACCAGCGCGGTGGTCCCCGACCGGGACGGCGACGGGCGCGAGGACCGCGTGCTCATCCACAGCTTCTGGCGGGACGACCGCGCGCCCCTGTGGTCGAAACAGGCGGCCTTCGCCAAGCACGCCATCGAGCACCACTCGCGCTACACCGGCATCCCCTATCCCTGGCCGCACATGACCTCGGTCGAGGGAGCCGACATCATCGGCGGTGGCATGGAGTTTCCCATGCTCACGCTGATCGGGCCCTACAACGGCCGCACCTCGGAGGACCTCTACAACGTCACGGCGCACGAGCTGGCGCATATGTGGGTGCCCATGATCGTGGCCACCAACGAGCGGCGCTACGCGTGGATGGACGAGGGCTCCACGACCTTCCTCGAAGACCAGGCGCGGCCCGACCTTCGCCCGGGCGAGAACGCCGACTCCATCGAAGCGGCCAACTACGTGCGCATCGCCCGCCTCGAGCTCGAGGCGCCCATGATGACCCACGGCGACTACTACCCGCCGGGACCGGCGTACGGGACGGCCTCGTACAGCAAACCGGCGACGCTGCTCGTCACGCTGCGGGCGCTGCTGGGCGAGGATGTGTTCATGCGCGCCTACCGGGAGTTCCTGCGCGACTGGGCGTACAAGCACCCGACGCCGTGGGACTTCTTCAACACCTTCGAACGAGTCTCCGGGCGCGACCTCGACTGGTTCTGGGTGTCGTGGTACTTCCACACTTGGGCGCTCGACCAGGCCGTGGCCGAGGTGCGCAGCGCCGCCGACGGCGGGCACGTGGTCGTGATCGAGGACCGCGGCTGGGCGCCCATGCCCGCGCACGTGCGCATCTGGACGAAGGGCGGGGTGCGCGACGAAGAGATTCCGGTGGACCGCTGGCTCGAGGGCCGCACACGGGTCGAGATCGTCGTACCGGCCGAAGCCGGCGAGGTGGAGAAGGTCGAGATCGACCCCGAGGGACGCTTCCCCGACCTGGACCGGGGCAACAACCGCTGGCGCGCCGGCGACTGACGCGGACGGCCGAAGAGGGCGGCTCACCTGCCGAGCGCTGCCGGCCCTGCGCGGTGGGCATGGGCAGCCGGCGCGCGGGCGGAGGATGCGGACGGCTGCGGCGGTCGGCGGCCGGTCGTCAGCCGAAGTGCTTCACGCCGGGCGGTGAGCGCCGCAGCGCGGTGAGGTAGCGGAAGGGCGAGGCCGTGCCGCCCCGGTACTCGCCCCAGTACTCCATGGTGCCGGGCAGGGCGGGGTGGAGGCGTTCGCGCGTCTCCACCTCGCCTCCGCCCACGGCCTCGATGCGGCGGGCTACGACGTTGAGCGTGCCGCCGTCCTTGCGCAGCGTTCCGCGCACGAGCAGGAAGGGCTCCATGCGCACCACCGTGCGGTCGCGCTCGTAGATGTGCGGTTTCACAATGACGTTTATCTGACCGAACTCATCTTCCATCAAGACAAAGACATAGCCTTTGGCCGTGGCGGGCCGCTGGCGCGCCACCACGAGCCCGGCCACGGTGACCAGCGCACCTTCGTCGAGGTCGATGAGACGGTCCGAACGCACCCGCGAGGGCGGCAGGTGATGCCCGAGCACGCTCAGGGGGTGCAGGTCGGTCGAGAAGCGCAGCATGCGGTATTCGGCGACCATGCGGTCCGCCTCGTCCAGGTCCGGAAAGCGCAGGCCGGCATAGGGCGTCTCGAGGCCCAGCTCGGTCTGGGGATGGTCTCCGCGGCGGCTCTCGCGGGCGCCGTCCGTCTCGGGTCCCAGCCACAGGCCCGCCTGCCAGAGCAGTTCCCGGCGCGTGAGCCCCGTCCGTTCGAAGCCACCTACCCAGATCAGGTTCTCGACCGCGGGCCGCTTGAGCGCGGCGGGTGTGCGGCGCAGGAAGTCGGCCAACGAACGGTAGGGCCCCCCGCGTTCGCGCTCCCGCACGACGGCCTCGGCCACGTCCGCTCCCCAGCCGCGTACGAAGCCCAGACCCACCCGCAGCGCATCGCCCTCGGCGGTGCAGACCACGGCGCTGCGGTTCACGCAGGGTAGCAGAATACGCACCCCGTGGCGGCGCGCGTCGCGGCCGAGCGCATCGAGGGAGTAGAACCCCATGGGCTGGTTGTTGAAGAGCGCCACGTAGTACTCGACCGGGTAGTACGTGCGCAGCCAGGCCGACTGGTAGGCGAGCAGCGCGAACGCGGCGGCGTGCGACTTGGGAAAGCCGAACTCGCTGAAGGCCACGACCTGCTCGAAGACGGTGCGCGCGGTGGTCTCGTCGACGCCGCGCGCCGCCGCTCCGTCGCGGAACGCCTCCCAGTGCGCCGCCATGGCTTCGCGGGAGCGCTTGCGGCTCATCGAGCGCCGCAGGCTCTCGGCCTGGCCGTCGCTGAAGCCGGCCAGCGCCTGGCAGACCTTGAGGACCTGATCCTGGAAGATGATGACGCCCAGGGTCTCGCCGAGCGCCTCGGCGAGCAACGGATGCTCGTAAGGGACCTCGAAGTCGGGGTCCTCACGCTGCAGCTCGCGTCGGCGCACGTAGGGGTTCACCGCGCCTCCCACGATGGGACCCGGCCGCACGATGGCCACCTGAACGGCCAGGTCGGCCAGATTGCGGGGCCGCACCCGGCGGATCATCTGGATCTGCGCCCGGCTCTCGACCTGGAACATGCCCACCGTGTCGCCCGAGCAGATGCGGTCGTAGACGTGCGGGTCTTCGAAGTCGATGCGGGACAGGTCGGGCGCTTCGCCGTGCCGTTCGGCGATGAGGTCCACGGCGTCCTCGACGAGCGAGAGCATGCCGAGCGCGAGGAAGTCGATCTTGATGAAGCCCGCGTCCTCGCAGGAGTCCTTGTCCCACTGGCAGAGCACGCGTCCCTCCATGGCCGCGGCTTCGAGCGGCACGATCTCGACCAGCGGCCGGCTCGAGATGATCATGCCCCCCACGTGCTGAGAGATGTGCCGGGGCAGGCGGCGGATGTCGTCGGCCAGTTCGCACAGGGCCTGCCACAGGGGCGCATCGGCCTTGTCGCGGAACTCGGGAATGCGGCGCATCTCGTCGAGCAGCCCGCCGCCCGAGCGACGCTCGGCCAGCTTGGCCAGCTTCTCGAGGTCGCCCTGGGGCAGGTCGAGCGCCTTGCCGACCTCGCGCACGGTCGAGCGCGTGCGGTAGGTGGGGAAGGTGCACACGAGCCCGGCGTGCTCGCTGCCGTAGCGCTCGTAGATGCGCAGGATGAGCGCCTCGCGGATGTCGCGCGGGAAGTCGAGGTCGATGTCGGGAACCGTGCGCAGCGCCTCGTTGAGGAAACGTCCCAGAAAGAGGTTGGTGGCGACCGGGTCGACGTGTGAGAGTCCGATCAGGTAGCAGATGATGGACGACACGGACGAACCCCGCCCGCGGCCGGGCGGCAGACCCGACGACGCCCTCGGCGCCGTGCCGCGCACCTCGGCCGCCACTTCGCGGGCCAGGTCCATGATGTCGCGGTAGACCAGGAAGAAGCCCGCGAGCCCGTGCAGGTCGACGAGCTTGAGCTCCTGGTGGAGCCGCTCGCGGGCTTCGGCCTCGTGGGGCGAGCCCGGCGGGTAGCGCTCGCCGAGCTTGGCGAGGCAGACAGCGGCCAGCGTCTCGAGCGCGCCGCCCCGCTCGCTGCCCACGAAGTCGGGAAAGCGGTAGCCCAGGTCGCGGGTGAGGTCGAAGGAGGCGCAGCGCTCGCCGATCTCGAGCGTGGCGCGGAGCGCGTCGGGACGCGTGGCGAAGCGTGCGGCGACGCGCTCGGGTGCGGCGAGCGCGAAGCCGTGGTTGGGGCGGCGCGCGGCGTGCGACCCGTCCAGCGTCGAGCGGGTGCGGATCGCCACGAGCACGTCCTGCAGGCGGGCCCGCTCGACGCGGTGGTAGTGCACGTTGCCGGTGGCCACCACCGGGATGCCGAGCCGGTCGGCGAGTCGGCCGAGCTGCCGGTTGCGGAAGCCGTCGCCCTTCACGTCGTTGTCCTGCAGTTCGACGAACAACCGCCGCGGCCCGAAGGCCTGCAGCAGCCTGCGGGCGATCAGCTCGGCGGTCTGCACCGCGTCTTCGAAGGCGAGCGCGAGGGGGCCGCGCCGGCATCCGGTGAGGGCGATGAGACCTTCGTTGCCGGCCAGCAGGCGGCTCAGGGGGAGCGTGGGCAGGCCGCGCGGGCTCTCGAGGTGCGCCTCGCTCAGCAGCCGGCAGAGCGAGGCGTAGCCGGCCGGCGTCTCGGCGAGCAGGGTCATATGGGCGCCGCGCCGGAGTGGATCGGCCGTGTCGGGATCCTCGTCGGCGAGCCCGTCGACGCCGGCCGGCACGCCGGGCAGATCGAGGGCCAGCGTCACCTCGGCACCCGTGATGGGCTGCAGACCGTGGTCGTGGGCGGCCCGGGCGAACTCCATCGCGCCGTAGAGCCCGTTGTGGTCGGTGAGCGCGAGAGCCGGATACCCCAGTTCGAGCGCGCGCAGGACCAGTTCCTCGGGGTGTGAGGCGCCGTCGAGGAACGAGAACCCGGAGTGACAGTGCAGTTCGAGGTAGGGAGGCGTAGGCATATGTTCGGGTTTTGTTCGGTATCGGATCCGAACGATACCCGGACGGCCCGGGCGGAGCAAGGGGAGGAGGGGGTGAGGCGGGAGCGGTGTACGGGCCGCTCAGCGGAGCGGCTCGTCCAGCAGGCGGTCGACCGCGACGCGTAGCGCTGCGGGCGCGAAGTAGCCGTAGACGCGGTGACGCACGACGCCGCGGCGATCGACGATCAGCGTGGTGGGCAGGCCCCGCAGGCCCCCGAACGCCCGGGCGAGGCGGCCGTCGTCGATCGTGACCGGGTAGGTGACGCCGCGCTCGTCGAGGAACGCACGCACGGCCCCTTCGGCGCCGCCGCCGTCGCGCGAGATGCCCAGCAGGATCAGTCCCCGCTCCTTCCGTTCCTCGTGGAGTTTCTGCAGGGCGGGCATTTCCCAGCGGCAGGGTGCGCACCAGGTGGCCCAGAAGTTCACCACGACCACACGGCCCTCGAAGTCCCCGCTGTCGAGTGTGTCGCCGGCCAACGTCACGGCCCGGAAGGCGGGCAGGGCCGTGCCCGGTCCGCCCACGCCCACCAG
>RFGQ01000662.1 GCA_003695865.1 Gemmatimonadota bacterium
ACCTCCGTACCCCGCGTCGAAGACGACGGCGACGCCCAGCAGCACGAGCACGGCCTCGGCCGCCCGCCGCTCGGGCAGATGGCCGAGCCGCCGCACCCAGTCCCGGATCACAGATGGTCGCGAAGCCACTGATTCTCGCAGCGAACGTCCTGCCAGGCCGCCTCGCGGCCCGACTCGATCACGAAGATCCCGTCGTCCGGGTCCATGAACTGCCACAGGTGATCGCGCACCTCCACCGCCGAGAGCGGCGACACCACCGCCCAGGTCGCGTCGAGGATCTGCGCCCATTCCTCGAACGACTTGAGCTCGCGCATGAACTCCACGTAGCGATGGCGCGGTTGCTTGAGTTCGTAGGTCACCAGGTAGCAGGGCATCGGGTTCCGCGTGCGCCCGCCGGGCGCACGGTCAGTGAGCGTGAAGGAATTCGCGCACGACCCCGAAGAAGGGTTCGGGCGCCTCGATCCAGGGGAAGTGTCCGGCGTCGGGCAGCAGTTCCAGCCTCGCGTCGGGCATGCGTCCCACCATCTCGCGGACCATCAGCTCGGGGGTGGGATCGGCCTCGCCGTGAACGACGAGCACGGGGACCTCGACCTGCCCCAACACCCCCCACAGGTCCGGCTTGCCCTGCCCCCCCATGAGGTACTTGGGAATCTCGAACCCGTTGCGCGCCGTGCGTTCGCCCATGCGCAGGGGCAGTTCGTCGATCCGCGACGGATCGGCGAAGGTGCTGCGGAACGTCAGGCGGTACATCTCGTTCACGGCGCCCGGTACGCGGTCCTTGAATGCCCGCGACGCCAAGAGGCGCTCCAGCGCCGCGCGGTCCTCGGGCGTCTGCCGGGCCTGTTGAGCCGCCCGGGTTTCCGCCTCGTACTTGCTGCCCGGCTCCACCGGGTCGATCAGCACCATGCTGCGCACCCGCTCCGGACGCCTCAGCACGTATGCGATCGCCAGCATGCTTCCGAACGAATGCGCCATCAGATGCACGCGATCCTCGTCCAGAAAGTCGAGCACGGCGTCCATGTCGGTAAGGAAGTTCTGCAGCGTGATCGAGCGCGCGTCGACCGCGGCGTCGGACCCTCCCGTGCCCCTCTGGTCGTAGAGGATCAGCCGGAAGTCACGGGCGAGCGGGTCCAACCCCGGGATCAGATAGGTGTGGTCCATGCCCGGACCACCGTGGATCACCAGAATCGCCTCGCCCCGGCCCTGGGCCCTCGCCCAGATCTGGCTGCCGTCACCGGCCTGAATCGTGCCTTCGAAGTCGACGGGAGCAGCCTCGGCCACGGGCGGTGCGGGCGGCTCGGCCGCCCCTGCGCCCGGCTGCGGGCCACGGCCGTCCGAATCTCCGGCCCCGCAGGCGGCGAGGCCCATAAGGAGAAGCGCGCACACGGGCCACCGGTGCGCCCTCAGATGTCGTGTCATGGCATGTCCTCGCGGTTCGACTTCGCTCGTGCAAGCATGATGCCGATCCTGTCAGGGCTCCGAAACCCCCCGGGCACAACACG
>RFGQ01000663.1 GCA_003695865.1 Gemmatimonadota bacterium
CTCGGTGCCCTCGCGGGTGATCGACCTCGTGCGTACGGGGCTCGATTCGAGCTGGTCCTTTCTGCGCCCCCTGCCCACCGTGGAGCAGAAGCTCGCCCTCGCCGCGGCGCTCGTCAAGGCGCAGGTCCAGGACCTGGCCCGTGAGCCGTTCAGGGATCTGAGCGAAGGCCAGAAGCAACGCGTGCTTCTGGCTCGCGCCCTCGTCACCAGCCCCGAGCTCCTCGTGCTCGATGAGCCGACCAGCGCCATGGACCACGAAAACGAGTCCCTGGTCTTTGAGATGCTGGCCAGCTTGTGCGAGCAGGGAGTGGGCGTCTTGATCATCACCCACGACGTCGAGCGAGCGGCCAACCTCGCCACCCACGCCATCTTCGTGGACAAGGATCTCGACCAGGCGGCGGCCGGGGCCATCGACGAGGTCTTTCATCACCCCGGTTTCATTCGGCAGTACGGGGCGGTCTTTGCCATCCGCGCCGAGCACGACGCCAAGGTGGAGATCCAGGAGAGCGAGGCGGAGGAGCACTTCTGATGGGGACCGAGGGGCCGACCCTGTCGATCTTCTTCGAGAGCATCGAGCTCTTCCGCGAAGCCCTGCTCGCGGGCACGGTGGCGGGCGTGCTTCTGGGCTTTCTCGGGGTGTACGTGGTGCTGGGACGCATGGTCTTTCTGAGCGCGGCGCTCTCCAACAGCGCAGGGCTGGGCGTCACCCTGGCCTTCTACGCCCATCTGCACTGGGGCTTCGACGGCAACTGGGCTTCGCCCACCCTCGGAGCCACCCTGCTCACGTTGGGGGCCGCGCTCTTTTTGATGACCGACACCTCGGGCCAGTCCACCCGGCGGGAGAGCCTGCTCGGCCTCGCCTATTTGATCGGCGCTGCGGGGGCGCTCGCCGTGGGCACCCGCATCGTGCAGGAGGTCCAGGACGTACACACCATCCTCTTCGGCGAGGCGGTGGCCGTGCTCCCCGAGGACGCCCACCTGCTCACCGGCGTGGCCGTCGTCGTGCTCATCATTCATCTGTGGTGGCTGCGCGGCTTCCTTCAGGCC
>RFGQ01000664.1 GCA_003695865.1 Gemmatimonadota bacterium
CCGCCGGGCGCAGCGCCCCGACCGAGCGCCCCGCGCTCAGTCGAGGGTCTGCCCGGCCCCCGCCGGCGCCGGACCGGCGCCGTCGGCCTCCCTCCCGTTCTCGTCGGCCGCCCTCCGTGCGGCCCGTTCCTCCCGCTCCTCCAGCAGGAAGCTCAGGGCCAGCAGCACGGCGCCCGTGCTGATGGCGATGTCGGCCACGTTGAAGATGGGCCACAGCATGAAGCCCAGGTCGACGGGGCCGATGAAGTCGACCACGCCGGCGCTCCAGCGCAGCCGATCGTAGAGGTTGCCGAGCGCCCCGCCGATCACCAGCGACACCGCACCGACCCGCAGCCAGTCCCCCGGTCGCGCCTGCACGAGGAGGGCGCCGAGCAGCACGAGCGCGACGATCGTCACGGGAATGAACAGCCAGCGGGCGTCGTCGCCGATGCCGAACGCGGCGCCGCGGTTGAAGGCGAGCGTGAGCGGCACGATCCCGCCGAAGAGCTCCTGTGAGCGCCCGCCCGAGAGCGTGTCGAGGGCCCAGCGCTTGGTCCACAGGTCGAGGGCCAGCACCGTCGACGCGATGCCCACAAGCGTAAGGAGTTTTGCCTTCACCGGCGCGGGGCCTCCCCGGTCTCGGGTGTCGGAGAATGCGGCGCGCTCTGCGCAGCTCGAAGCACGGCTCGCCCGCGCGCACTGCGGCGGCGGGCGAGGGAATCTGGCAGCGGTACCCTGCCGACACCAGTCGGGATCCGCCGGCGGGCCGGGGTCCGGCGGACCCCTTTCCGTCCACGATCGGCACACCGGCGCGCACCGCGGCCGCGCCGGCGAACCGGCGGTGGGCGGTTAACGTCGGCCCCGGGTCGGGCATCGGATTCCATAACCGCCCCCGTGAACGGCGGCGGACAAGGGAGGACCGACCATGAAGCGAACCGAGCTCCACCTATCGGGACCGGCCGCCGGAATCGGCGACCTGGCGGGTGCGCTCGTGGCAGGGCTGCTCGCGGCGCTGTTGTGGGCCGGGACGGCGAGCGCGCAGGACG
>RFGQ01000665.1 GCA_003695865.1 Gemmatimonadota bacterium
ATCCCCGTGCGCGCCGACGGCACGCTGGACGAGGCGACCCTCGAGGACGCCCTCGCCCGGCCGGTCGACCTGCTCTCGCTGATGTGGGTGAACAACGAGGTCGGCCTCGTCCTGCCGGTGGCCGACGTGGCGGAGCGGGCGCGCGCCGCGGGCGTGCTGGTTCACACCGACATGGTGCAGGCGGTCGGCAAGGTGCCGATCGACCTGAGCCGCACCGCCGTCGCGCTCGCAAGCGTCACGGGCCACAAGATTTACGGCCCCAAGAGCGCCGGCGCCCTGTTCGTGCGGCGCGGCACGGTACTCGACCCGTGCCTGTTCGGCGGCGGCCAGGAGCGCGCGCTCCGGCCCGGTACGCAGGACGTGGCGGGCGCGGTGGGCCTGGCGACCGCCGTGGAACTCGCCGTGGCCGAACAGCAGGCCGAGGCCACGCGCCTCGGCGCCCTGCGGGCCCACCTGCTGGGGCGCCTGCGCGAGCGCATCCCCGACCTGATCGAACACGGCGACGCCCGCGTCTGCGCCCCCCACGTGCTCAACGTGGGCATTCCCGGCGTGGACGCGATGTCGCTGGTACTGGCGCTCGATCTGGAGGGCGTCGCCGTGTCGGCCGGCTCGGCCTGCGCGAGCGGCGGGCACCGTGGAAGCCACGTGCTCGAGGCGCTGTATCCCGGGCGCACCGGTACCGTCGCGGCGGTGCGCTTCAGCCTCGGCCGCCTGGTCGACACGCACGCGGTCGACCGCGCCGCCGAAGTGACCGCCACGGTCGTGGAGCGATTGCGCGAAGGCGCCCCCGCCCCACGCAACGCGGCGCCCACCGGCCGGGGCACGCCATGAGCGCGGGGCGGCCCAGGGTCCTGGTCGCCATGTCGGGCGGCGTGGACTCTTCGGTGGCGGCGGCCCTGCTCCGCGAAGAGGGCTGCGACGTGGTCGGCGTGACCATGAAGACCTTCTGCTATTCGGAAGCCGAGGCGCAGGGAGCCAGTCGCACCTGCTGCGGCCTGGAGGGCATCGCCGACGCGCGCCGCGTGGCCGACGCCCTGGGCATTCCCCACTACGTCTTCGACGTCGAAGAGGCCTTCACCCGCGACGTGATCGACGACTTCGTCGCGGAGTACGCGCGCGGGCGCACCCCGAATCCCTGCGTGCGCTGCAACTCGAACACCAAGTTCCACGACCTGCTCGAGCGGGGGCGGGCGCTCGGGTGCGACGCCATCGCGTCGGGCCACTACGTGTGGATGGAGCACGACGGCCCCGAGCCGGCCCTGCACCGGGGAGAGGACCGGGCCAAGGACCAGTCGTACTTCCTCTGGGGCCTGCCCCGCGAGCTCCTGCCCCGGCTGCGCTTCCCGCTCGGCCGCCTGACCAAGGCACAGGTGCGCGCGTACGCGCGTGAGCTCGGGCTCGTCACCGCCGACAAGCCCGAGTCGCAGGAGATCTGCTTCGTCCCCACGGGCGACTACCGCGACCTGCTGCGCCGCCGGCTCGAAACACGCCATCCCGCGCTTCAGCCCGGCCCGATCGTGCGCCGCGACGGGACCGTGGTGGGCCGGCATCAGGGTTATGCGGCCTTCACGGTGGGCCAGCGCCGCGGACTCCCCGGCGGCAGCGCCGAGCCCCTCTACGTGCTCGAGATCCGCGCAGCGACGCGCGAGGTCGTCGTGGGCACGGCCGAAGAGTGCTTCTCGCACGCGGTGCGCGTCGAAGAGCTCAACTGGCTCACCGAGCCGCCCGCCGAGGGTGAGACCGTCTCGGTGCAGATCCGCCACCGGGCGCCCGACGTCGCGGCCACGGTCGAGGCGGCCTCGGACGAGGGACTCACCCTGCGGTTCGCCGAACCCCAGCGTGCGGTCACGCCCGGCCAGTCGGCCGTGTTCTTCCGCGGGAGCCGCGTGCTGGGCGGGGGCCGCATCGCGGCCGCCCTGGGGAGCGGCGCATCGCGTGTCCGGTCGTCGGCCGCGGGCGACCGCGGCCGGAGCGCCTTCCCGTCGCGGTCGGCCACGGGCGACTGAGCCGCTCGCCGGAGGCGGCGCGGCCCCGGGTCCGCTAGTGCTTGAGCCCGGCGACCTCGGCGAACCGCTCGAACGCCCGCCGCGCCTCGTCGCTCAGCGATTCGGGCACCTCCACCCTCACCTCGACGAACTGATCCCCCCTTCGGCCCGACTTCTCCACGCCCTGCCCGCGGATGCGGAAGCGGGTCCCGGGCTGGGTCCCGGGCGGAATCTTCAGCTTCACCTTGCGCCCGTCGACCGTCTTCACGGCCATCGTCGAACCCAGCGTCGCCTGCGCGATGTTGATGGGCACGGACACGTGGATGTCGAGCCCTTCACGCCGGAAGAACGGATGCGGCTTCACCTTGGCGGTGATGATGAGGTCGCCCGGCTGCCCGCCGCGGCTGCCCCGCTCGCCCTGCCCGGGCAGGCGGATGCGTGAGCCGTTGTCCACTCCGGCCGGGATCGTCACCTGCACCTTGCGGTTCTGGCGCACCTCGCCCGTGCCCCGGCAGGCCGGGCAGGGCTTTTCGGGAACCTCCCCCCGGCCCATGCAGGCCGGGCACGGGCGGCTCACGGCGAAACCTCCCTGGCCGAAGGTCACCGTGCCGGCGCCGCGGCACTCGCCGCACGTACGCATCGACGACCCCGGTGCGGCCCCCGAGCCGTGGCAGGTCGCGCACTCTTCGGTAATGGGCACCTGGATCGAGATCTTGCCGCCCTTCACCGCGGTGAGGAACGGAATCTCGACCACGTACTCGACGTCGCGGCCGCGGGCCGCCTTGCGCGACTGTGTGCGCGCGCCCCTGCGGCCGCGGTCGAAGATGGAACTGAAGATGTCGCCCAGACCGCCCAG
>RFGQ01000666.1 GCA_003695865.1 Gemmatimonadota bacterium
CGAGCGCGGCGTCCTCGCGGTCGGCCCGCTCGCCCTCGCCCGCGCCGCCCGCCTGTTCGGCCGCTGCCTCGACCGCGGCGGGCGTGGCCACTTCCGGATCCTCGGGGACGGCTTCGCCCCCGTGTGTCTGCCCGGCCGCTTCGCCGCGCGGCTCCGCGTCGGCCGCCGCCCCACCCCTACCGTTCCCGTCGATCTCCATGGGCGGCAGCGGCTCGCCGCGGTCGAGCGCCTCGATCTCGGCATGGCCGAGCGTCTCGCGCTCGAGCAGGGCCTGGGCGATGCGCTCGAGCAGGTCGCGGTGCTCTTCGAGGATGCGGCGGGCGCGACCGTGCGCTTCGTCGAGGATGCGCTTCACCTCCTGGTCGACCTGCTGCGCGGTGTGTTCCGAGATCTCGCGGCGCTGTACGAGCTCGCGGCCCAGGAATACCTCCTGCTCGGAGTCGCCCACGGCCATCAGGCCGATCACGTCCGACATGCCGAAGCGGGTGACCATGTTGCGCGCCATGGCCGTGGCCCGCTCGATGTCGTTGCCCGCCCCGGTCGTGATGCGCTCGGGACCGAACACCATCTCTTCGGCGACCCGCCCGCCGAAGAGCATCGCGAGCTGCCCCTCCATCCACTCCTTCGTGTAGGAGTGCCGGTCTTCGGGCGGCAGGCTGGCCGTGAGCCCGAGCGCGCGGCCGCGCGGCACGATCGTGATCTTGTGCACGGGATCGAGTCCGGGCAGGCGCAGTCCGATCACCGCGTGTCCGGCCTCGTGATAGGCCGTGAGGCGGCGCTCCTTCTCGGTGAGCACCAGGCTCTTGCGCTCGGCCCCGAGCATGACCTTGTCCTTGGCCCGCTCGAAGTGGGCCATGGTCACCTTGTCGACGCCCTCGCGGGCCGCCATGAGCGCGGCCTCGTTGCAGATGTTCTCGAGGTCCGCGCCGCTCAGGCCGGGCGTGCCCTTGGCGATGGTGCGCAGGTCCACGTCGGGCGCCAGGGGCAACTTGCGGGCGTGCACGCGCAGGATCGCCTCGCGCCCCTTCATATCGGGCGAGTCCACGACCACCTGGCGGTCGAAGCGGCCCGGCCGCAGCAGCGCGGGGTCGAGCACGTCGGGCCGGTTCGTGGCGGCGATCAGGATCACGCCTTCGTGCGTCTCGAAGCCGTCCATCTCGACGAGCAGGGCGTTGAGCGTCTGCTCGCGCTCGTCGTGGCCACCGCCGAGCCCGGCACCCCGGTGGCGCCCCACCGCGTCGATCTCGTCGATGAAGATGATGCAGGGCGCGTGCGCCTTGCCCTGTTCGAACAGGTCGCGCACCCGGCTGGCCCCCACGCCCACGAACATCTCCACGAAGTCCGAGCCGGACATCTGGAAGAACGGCCGCCCCGCTTCTCCGGCCACCGCGCGCGCGAGGAGCGTCTTTCCGGTGCCCGGAGGACCCACCAGGAGCACACCTTTGGGCAGGCGCCCGCCCAGACGCGAGAAGCGCTGGGGGTCTTTGAGGAACTCGATGATCTCCTGGAGTTCCTCCTTGGCTTCGTCGGCGCCGGCGACGTCGGCGAAGGTCACCTTGGGGGTGTCGGGCGAGATGAGCTTCGCCTTCGAACGGCCGAACTGGAACGCGCGGTTCCCACCCCCCTGCATGCTGCGCAGGATCCACAGCCAGAAGGCGATCATGATGATCCAGGGCAGCGCGCCGAAGAGCAGCGTGCTCCAACCGCGGGCCGTGGGGCGGCCGATGATCTCGACCCCGGCGTCTTCCAGCTCCGCGACGAGCGCGTCGCTGTTGGTCACCGGCAGCAGGGCGTAGAACTTCGTGTACTCGCGCCGGTTCTCGTCGACGTAGGGCGCGCGCAGTTCGCCCTCGACGCGCGCACCCTCGATGATCGTGACGCTGGCGACGTTGCCGCGCTCCAGCTGCTCCTTGAATTCGGAGTAGGTGAACTCGCGCATCCCCTGCTCCTGCCCGCGCAGGAACTGCACGGCCAGGATGGCCACGAGGAATACGAGCACCCAGAAGGCCCCGGTGCGAGACACCTTCGCCATCCGGTTGTCTTCCGGACGCAGCGGATCGCGTTCAGACATACGACTCTCTACCCCTGCACACCGTCATGGTCCCTTCCCCGCTCACAAGCTCGCGATGTAGGGGAGGTGACGGAAGTTCTCGCTGTAGTCCAACCCGTAGCCGACCAGAAACTCGCTCGGCGCGTCGAAGCCCACCCACCGCGCCTCGCGGCTGAGCGTGGTCAGGCGCTTGTGCAGGAGCGTGCAGATCTCGAGGCTGCGCGGATTGCGCGCTTGGAGCATGGGCACCAGACGTTCGAGCGTCGTGCCGCTGTCGATGATGTCTTCGACGATGACCACGTCACGGCCCTCGAACTCGGCCTCGGGATCGTAGAGCAGGCGTACGGTCCCCGAGCTCACCGTGGCGTTGCCGTAGGACGACGCCACGAGGAAATCGACGTGCAGCGGCCGGTCGATCGCCCGCACCAGGTCTGCCACGAAGATGAACGAGCCCTTGAGCAGGCCCAGCACGAGCAGGTCCGCGTCGGGGCCGTAGTGCGCGGCGATCTCTTCGCCCATGGCCGCCACGCGTGCCCGGATCTCTTCTTCGGAATACACGATGCGGGCGATCTTCTGGTCGCCCAGCCGGGTCAGTCCCTGCGTCACTCCGCCTCCTGGATGGCGATGGTCCAGCCCTCGTTCGGCCCGGCGGGTGACGGCTCCGCCGCCCGCGCCACGCCCGCGATCCACAGCACCTGTTCCTCTACGTCCACCAGCAGCGGGCGGCCGCGCCGGTCGGGAGCGGGGATACGCGCCTCGGCGAACACCTTCTTCACTTTCTTCGATCCGGCCGCGAGCCGGATGCGGTCTCCGTGCCTCCATCCCCGCAGGCGCACGGGGAA
>RFGQ01000667.1 GCA_003695865.1 Gemmatimonadota bacterium
CGGTCGGACTCGCGGCCGGCGGGGTGGGCGCGGTTCTCTTCGCCGTGGCCGGCGTCGCGTTCTTCCGGGCACAGCACGGCGACCTGTTGCCGCTGGTCGGCCGGGGCCTCGACCGGTTCGCCCGGGGGGCGCGTTGGGAGCACTCGCTGAGCGAAGCCCGAACCGACCTCGTCGAGGCCTGGCGCGAGTGGGGCGCCGTCGTGGCGGCCTTTGCATGGCGGCTTGCCTTCCGCACCGCGCTCGTGGTGGAGGTGTGGATCGCACTGCGGGTGATGGGCGTGGAGGCGGCCCTGCTCCAGGTGCTCGTGCTCGAGTGGCTGGGTCAGGCCTTCCGGGCGGCCGCGTTCGTGATTCCCGGAGGACTCGGGGCTCAGGAGGGCGGCTTCGCGCTGGTGGCCTCCCTGGTCGGGCTGCCACCCGCCGTGGGCCTGGCTGCGTCGCTCGCGAAGCGCGTGCGCGAAGTCGTGGTGGGCGTGCCCGCACTCGTCATCGGCCAGGCGCTGGTCGGCCCTGCACGGTCCTTTCGGCCCTGACGAGGGGGGTGCGATGCGGACGACGCTTCAGGAGGCCCCGCTCGGCGTACCAGGCGACGGCGTCGCGGACGGTTTCGGCCAGCGGCCGGAACGTGACGCCCAGCTTTTCGCGGGCGCGGCGGTTGGAGAAGGTGTTCGGGTCGCGGGCCAGACGAACGCCGGTGAGCGGCGAGGCGGGTCGCCGTCCGGTCAGTCTCGCCAGCGCTTCCGACCCGAGGGCCGCCCCCACCGCGACCGCGTAGGGCACGCGCAGGCGCGGCATGGGCAGGCCCGTCAAGCTCTCGACGAGTGCGAGGAATTCGCTCATGCGCAGATCGTGACCGGCCAACAGGTAGCGCTGCCCGGGCCGGCCCCGCTCCGCGGCGGCGATGTGCCCGAGCGCCACGTCCCGGGCGTCCACGAAGTTGAAGACCCCCTCCAGGTAAGCGGGATGGCGTCCGTTCAGGAAGCCGAGGAGCATGCGCGCGGGCGGCGTGAGGTTCCAATCCCCGGGCCCCAGCGGGATCGTAGGATTGACGATGACGACGTGCAGCCCGCGCTCCGCGGCGGCGAGGGCCTCCTGCTCGGCGATGAACTTGCCCCGGGCGTACGGACCCACCATGTCGTCCAGCCGAAGGCGGAGGTCTTCGTCGATCGGCCGGTTCCGCGGGACCCTTCCGCGGCGGCGCGACTTGAACACGGCTTCGGTGGAGCAGTGCACGACACGCGATACGCCCCTGCGCTCGCAGGCCCCGAACACCGTACGGCAGGCGGCTCCGTTCACGCGCTCGAAGGCCCCGGGGTCCGAGGCCCAGAGCCCCGCCTTGGCCGCCAGATGAAAGACGGTGTCGACGCCGTCGAGTGCGCGCGCGACGGTGTCGGGGTCGGTCACGTCGCCCAGCACATAGTCGACGCCCGGGACCGGATCGTGCGGTCGCACCCGGTCGAGCACCCGCACGCCTCGGCCGCGCGTCGCCAGTTCGCGAACGAGGTGCGACCCGAGGAACCCCGAGCCGCCGGTAACGAGCACGTGAGGGGTCATCGCACGGGCAATCCGGCGGGGCCCGGGCCCGGTTCCAGGAGGCGCGCGTGAAGGCGTGGATCCACCGCCTGGCGGGCGAGCGCCCGTGGACGGTGATCGCCGTGTGGCTGGGCCTGGCGCTGGTGGGCGGCTGGATCTACGCGACCCGCCTCGAGGTGGTGGCCGACCGTCGGGCGCTTACGCGCCGCGACACACCCTTCGCACGGCAGGCGGAGGCCTTCGAGCGCGCCTTCGGCACGTCGGACGCGCCCCTGGTGCTGGTGGTCGCGGCCGAAGGGGAGGGGCGCGCCTCGCGGGAGGCGCGCGAAGCCATGAAGGGCGTGGCCGACGCCTGGACCGAGGCGCTCGGCGCCCAGCCGGAGCTCTTCCCCATGGTGCGCGCCCGCGTGCCGTTCCGGGAGCTGGGCGAGTTCGGTCTGCTCTATCTGCCGGATTCGGCCTTCACAGAGGTCGTTTCGGGGCTCGGTCGCGGCTGGGACGACCTGGAGGGGGCGCTTCGAAGTCGTTCGCTGGCCGAACTCGTGGAGCTGGCACGGGAGGGCTTCGAGGGGGCGGCGGGCGAGGCCGCGGACGGGGGCGACGCGGACCGGTCGCTTGCCGCTCTCCTGCGCGGCGCCGAGCAGGCGCTCGTATGGTTGGACGGCGCGCTCGTCGACGGCCCCGGAGCGCCGCCGCCCGACCTGGAGTCCGCGCTTCTGAGGGTCGCGGCCGACGCGGCCACGGGCGACGCCGACCCCGAGGGATACTTCTTCACGGGCGATGGACGCCTGCTCACGGCCGTGGCAGCGGTGCGCGAGGATGCGAGCGGCCGTGCGACCGAAGCGGTGGACAGCGCACGTGCGGCGCTCGCGAGGGCGCTGCTCACGGTGCCGGAGGGAGTCGCCGTCACGGCCGGAGTCTCGGGCCCCCCCGCGCTCGAGGTGGACGAGATGCGCACCTCGCGGGCCGATTCCGCCCGGGCGGCGCTGTGGGCGGCGCTCGCCGTGTCACTCCTGTTCATGTGGGCGTTCCGCTCGATTCTTCGGCCCGCACTCGCCACGCTCTGCCTGGGCGTGAGCGTGGCCACGACGTTCATCGTGGCCTGGGCTGTGTTCGGGCGCCTGAACGTGCTCGCCATGGTGTTCGTCGTCGTGCTGGTGGCGCTGGGCGTCGACTTCGCGATCCACTTCTACACC
>RFGQ01000668.1 GCA_003695865.1 Gemmatimonadota bacterium
CATCGTGGCCAGCACGATGATCATCGCCATCCCTACGGGCGTGAAGATCTTCAACTGGCTGGCCACGATGTGGGGCGGACAGATCCGCTTCAACTCGGCCATGCTCTACTGCATCGGCCTGCTCGCGATCTTCACGGTGGGCGGTCTGTCGGGCATCATGCACGCGGCCGCGCCGGTCGACCTGCAACAGCACGACTCGTACTTCGTGGTCGCGCACTTCCACTACGTGGTCGCCGGCGGCGTGATGGCGGGCATCTTCGCAGGGATCCACTACTGGTTCCCGAAGGCCACGGGCCGCCTGATGAGCGAAACGCTCGGCAAGTGGAGCTTCTGGACCTACTTCATCGGGTTCAACCTGACGTTCTTCCCGATGCACTTCTCGGGGCTCTACGGGATGCCGCGGCGCACGTGGACCTACGCCGAAGAACTGAACGTCCAGATCTTCAACCAGCTTTCGACGGTGGGGGCGTTCATCTTCGCCCTGAGCGGCATCCTGCTGCTCTACAACATCCTGCGCAGCGCCAAGAAGGGTGAGCCCGCGGGGCACAACCCCTTCGACGCGCCCACGCTGGAGTGGTCGATCCCCTCGCCGCCGCATCACTACAACTTCCCGGTCATCCCCGAGGTGCGCAGCCGCGAGCCCCTGTGGCACGAGGACGAGCGGCGCGAGATCGAGGCGGTCACGCTGGGCGAGGCGGCCGAGGAGCCGCACATGCCCAACCCGTCGTTCTGGCCGCTGCTCACCGCCATGGGCGCCACGCTCACGTGGGGGCTCATCATGACGCGCATCTGGTGGGCGCCCCTGATCGGGCTGGCGCTGACGGGCATCTGCATCTTCATGTGGGCGACCGAGGATCCCTTCGCTGAGAAGGGCTCCCACTCGGCCGCCTGAGCCACGGAACCGACGGAGACTCATGGCCAACGCAGCAGCGGCTCCTCACGAGCACTACACGTCGACCGGCCTCGACAGCTGGAAGGTCGGGTTCTGGACGTTCATCGGATCGGAGTGCCTGTTCTTCGGCTCGCTCATCTCGACCTACATGGTCTACAAGGGTGCGAGCATCACCGGCCCCTATCCGCACGAGATCCTCGACATCCCCCTCACGTCGATCAGCACGTTCGTGCTGCTCATGAGCTCGACGGCGATGGTGCTCGGGCTCGACGGGGTCCAGCGGGGCAGCAAGAAGCTGGCGCTGATCTGGCTGGGGATGGTGATCCTGCTCGGATGCACGTTCCTCGGCTTCCAGGTCTACGAGTTCAATCACTTCGTGCACGAAGGGCTGACGCTGCACACGAACGTGTTCGGTTCGTCGTTCTTCGTGCTCACCGGATTCCACGGCGCGCACGTGACCGTGGGCGTGATCTGGCTCACGATCCTGTGGTTCCGCGTGTTGATGGGGAAGCTGCCGCCGCAGAAGTCGCTGCAGGTGGAGATCGCCGGTCTCTACTGGCACTTCGTCGACATCGTGTGGATCGTGATCTTCACGCTGGTCTACCTCATCCAGTAGGCGGAGGAGAGTGCAGATGAGCCACAGCGAAACGGCCCACGGGCACGGCGACGGCCACGGCGGTCACGCCTCCGTCGGCTTCTACTGGATGATCGCGATCATCCTGACCGTCATCACGGCGGTCGAGGTCGCGGTGTTCTACATTCCGGCCCTGCACCCGGTGCTACCGCCGGTGCTGTTGATCCTCTCGGCGGCCAAGTTCGCGCTGGTCGTGATGTTCTTCATGCACCTGAAGTTCGACTCCAAGGTCTTCAGCGGCGTGTTCCTGGCCGGGCTTGCGATCGCCACCTTCATGGTGTCGGCCCTGTTCCTGCTGTACCACTGGTTGCCTGCCGTGGAGGCGAAGCTCTAGCAGCTGGCAGAGCAGGGGCGGATTGCCGCCCCGGGCGGTTCGGGGCCGTCAGCGTGGTGGTCCCTCGAACCTGAGCGGCGCCGATGTCGACGCCCCGCCGGCCGTGAGGGCCGGCGGGGCGTTCGTCGTGTGGGGATCAGGCGGTGAGCACGCCCAGCAGGGAGCTTCCGAAGGGCAGGCGCAGCGGGCCGAGCAGCCGATGCTCGACCAGGCTGAGCGCGGTGAGCGCCCGGTTCACCGGCGCCGGGGGCACGGCCGGGAGCGGATCCTCGCTGCCGCCACGCACGCGCTCGAGCGCACGCACCAGCAGCTTGGCGGCCGCGACCCAGTGGAAGAAGTAGCGCGCTCGCTGGAGTCGCAGGCCGGCCTCGGCGGCCTGGGCCGCGAGCAGCGTGCGCGTGTAGCGGCGGCGGTGGTGGTTGATCACGTCGTGCCGTGTCCACAGCGCAGGAAACGCCGGCACGGTCACGAGGATGCACCCGTCGGGCTCCAGCAGGGAGGCGGCGTGGGCCAGCGCCGCCACGGGATCGTCGAGGTGCTCGATCACGTCCAGGAAGAGCACCAGGCGGTAGGGGTGAGCCGGAACGAAGTCGGGCCCGAAGGGCCGCAGGTGGACGGTGAAGCGCTCGCGGGTCCGCCGCGACACGAGGTCGGCGTCGGCCTCGACCCCCTCGGGGACTCCGAAACGCGCGAGCGTGGGCAGGAAGAGTCCGTCTCCGCAGCCCACGTCGAGGATCGAGCCCCAGCGGCCGTCGGGCCTCAGACGGCGCAGCTCGTGGAGGATCACGGCCTCGCGGGCGCGCCACCACCAGTGGCGTTCGAAAAGTTCGCGGTAGCGCGCGCCGTACGCCGGATCCACGCTCAGCCGTCCCGGCGCTCGACCGCGGCGACCACGTACATGGGCCGGCCCTTCACCTCTTCGTAGACGCGGCCCACGTACTCACCGATGACCCCCAGGAAGAGCAGGTTCACGCCCGACATGAACGTGATCACGAGAATCAGGGCGGTGAAGCCCTGGGGGGAGCGGTCGAGCACGAGCTTGGCCCAGAGCGCGTAGAGCGCGAAGGCGCTCGAGGCCGCCACCGCCAGAGCGCCCACGAGCGCGGCGGCCCGCAGCGGCACGATCGAGAAGCTGAAGATCCCGTCGAAGGCCAACCTGAGGAGCTTGGTGAACGTGTACTTGCTGCGCCCCGCGGCCCGCTCGTCGCGCTCCACATCGATGCCGACCTGGCGGAAGCCCGTCCAGGTGCGCAGACCACGCAGGTAGCGGTGACGTTCGGGGGCGCGCTTGAGTGTGTCTACCACACGGCGCGACAGGAGCGAGAAGTCGCCCGCATCGACGGGCAGACGCACGTTCGACATGCGGGCCAGCAGGCGGTAGAAGGTCCAGTAGCAGGCGCGCAGCCAGAGCGGTTCCTTACGGCGCGTGCGGCGCGCGTAGACCACGTCGGCGCCCTCCCGGAAGTGGCGCACCAGGTCGGGGATCGCCTCGGGCCGGTCCTGGAGGTCGCCGTCCATGACGACGACCGCGTCGCCCCTCGCGTGATCGAGCGCCGCGGTGATGGCGGCCTGATGCCCGAAGTTGCGCGAGAGCGACACGATCACGACCCGCGCGTCTCGGCCCTGGGCCTCGCGCAGCGCGTCGAGCGTGCCGTCGCTGCTGCCGTCGTCGACGAACAGCATCTCGTGCGGGCCGCCCTCCAGGCGGTCGAGCACCGCCGCGAGGCGAGCCACCAGCTCGGGCACGACCTGAGCCTCGTTGTAGAGCGGCACCGCCACCGTTAGCCGGGGCGGAGCGCGGTGCGACCCCTCCGAGCCCGAGGTGCGGGCAGTGGAAGGGTGCGACGGGCCGTGCGAAGGGTCGGGGCCGGTCACCGTCTGGGCGCTCCCTTGAAGTAGACCATGCTCCACAGCGTCACGCCGAGCACTCCGAGCGGATAGGGTTCGAACACGACCGGGCGGAAGTGACGCGAAAAGATCTCGCGCCAACGCTCCAGGGGACGAGGATGGTCTCCCCGGTCGAGCTTCGCCAGCATCCGCGCCGGTGAAGGGCCGGGAGGCAACACCAGATCGAGCACGTGCACGTGTCCGTCGGGAGCGAGCAGGGTAGCCAGATGCGCGAGGATGCGGTCGGTATCGGCGTCGTCGATGTGGTGGAAGAAGCTGTTGGCCAGGATGAAGTCGAAGCCGCCGTGGCCCACCTCGTAGCGGGTCACGTCCGCAGCCAGAAAGTCACGGCCCCAGCGTCTGCGCGCGGCCTCTACGTAGCGCGGGTTGATGTCGATCCCGAGATAGTCGGCGTGCAGGAAGTGCCCCGTGTTCGTGCCGGGGCCGCAGCCCACGTCGAGCACGCGCCGAACCGCGGTGAGGTCGTTGTGACGGCGGACGGGCGCGAACTTCTGCGCCTGGAAGGGAGCCTGCCAGGCCCGGTACACCCACGTCCGTTCGAGAAGCCGGTCTTTGAGGCTCATCGGACGCCTCCCGCGTCGCACCCGGCACGGGCCGCGTCGTCCTCGCACCCCGCCGCGCGTGGGCCTGCCCAGCGAACCGTGAAGCGTCCGACGCGCAGCGAATCGGGGAAGCGCTCGCGTAGCGCCGCCTCTAGCGCCGCGGGCGGCGGCCCGCTGAACGCCGGCTCCCGGTTGAGCGCCACGGCGGTCACTCCCCGCCGTTCGAGGGCTTCGAGCACCCGCCCGACGCGCCCTTCGGGCGCGTCGAAGAACTCGTAGGTCGTGCCGGTCGGGCTGCGCAGCCCGCTCAGGAAGTACACCTCGGGCGCGTCGGGCGTCGCGAGCGTGTATCCGCCCTCGGCGCGTCGGGTGAGCTCGGCGACGAGCCGGCCGTAGGTCCGCGCGTCCTCGGCGGAGGCCCGCAGCCCGGCGCGCTCCAGGGGTAGGGCGTGCGTGAGGTCGGCCCGTTCGAAACGCACACCCATCGTGTAGATGAATCCCGGATGGATCCACAGCACCGCGAAGACCAGGTAGGCGGCCAGCAGGCCCGCCGCGACCGGCTCGGCGCGTAGGCTCGCCCGCCGCCCTCGGGCGAGCGTGAGCGCCGCCAGACCGCCGGCCACGACCAGCGGCGCCTCGTACAGAAAGTACACCGGGGCCGAAAAGGGGAACTGGACCAGGCTGGTGAGTGCGAGCACGGCGAGCGCCGCGTAGGCCGCGTCGAGCGCTGGAGGCCGGGCGCGGGCGGAGGGGGAGCGGCCGTCCGCGGGTGCGTCCACCGGTGTGCCCGTGGCCGGCTCGGCGGGCTCCCCGCCTCCGCTTCTCCCACCGGCTGCCGCCAGTTCGGCCCTCGCGGCTC
>RFGQ01000062.1 GCA_003695865.1 Gemmatimonadota bacterium
CCCAGGAGCTGGGCGCGGTGCTTGAAGATCCACCCGGGGTTGTCCCCCGAGCACGCGACGCGCTCCCCCACCGTCGGCACGACCGTTCAGCGGCCTGCCGGCCTCGGGGCTACATAAATCATAGATATTCATATAATTAAATGTCTACCTTACGAAGAGACGGAGCTTCCCCGGAAGGCGCACTTGCTGGCGCCAGGGTCCACCAACGTGCCCGGCCCTGCTCATACTCCCAGCTCCGAGGCCACCGAGCCGCGGATGCAGGCAAGCACCTTGAGGGCGCGGGCATCGCCGATCTCGTAAAACACGTTCACGCCTTCCTTGCGGCGCCGCAGGATTCCCTTGTCGTGCATGAGGGACAGATGCTGTGAGGCCGTCGCCTGCCCGAGCCCCAGCGCCTCGTGGATCTCGCTCACCGTGCGCTCCCCCTCGCGCTCGAGATAGTCGAGGATGCGCAGGCGCGCCGGATGCCCCAGGCAACGCAGGATCCTCGCCGTGTCCTCGACGATCGCGGCGTCGGGCAGCGGTGTCTTCACGGCCATCGACTGGACTCCTTTCCATCGGTCACGACTTCATGATATATGAGTATATGAATATGTCAACACATAGGACATGAACGCCGGCACAATCGTTCCGCTACGAACGGCGGCGGCCCCGCCCGCCCTAGCGCGTCCAGATGAGCACAGCGCCGCAGGGGGTCGAGACGGTGGGCACCACCCCGAACGTCGACAGGTCGCGCCGAGGCCTGCGGTATTGCGGTGGAATCTCGAGCTCGCTGCGGTAGATCTCGATGCCCTCGATGTCACGCGGGACGAGGTCCTGGATGCGGAAGCCCACGGGTGGCATGACCTGCCCGTCCACCACGTAGATGGGCCGGCAGCGCTGGCGCAGAACGATGTCCATCTCACCCGTGCCGCCCCGCCTCGGAATCAGCCGAACCCCGGGTACGGTCGCGAGCACGTCGTTGATCGAGGTGTGCGCGGCGCGCTCGATGTCGGCGCGTGTGATGTAGGCGCCCAGCCCCTCCTCACGCCGCTGGTAGAACCCGTTGATCTCGAGCGCGCGCGAGCGCACGCTCACCGTGAGACCCTCGATCTCGATGGCCCGCTGGGAGAGCTGCGCGTCGATCTCGAGCGTCTCGAAGGCCACGACGACGGTATCGCTCACGGTGCCGTAGGCGAGGTGGTCGATGCTCAGCAGGTGGCGGCCGCGGGGCACATCGTCGAGCATGAAGCGCCCGTCCTGCCCCGTGAGCACCGTGCGCAGGCCAGCGTCGAGCTTCACCTCGGCGGCCTCCACCGGCCGGCCCGTGTCGTAGTCGACCACGCGCCCCACGATGCGCCCCGATCGCCCGATGCGGAGCCCCAGGTCACGCCGGAGCAGGCCCGGCGTGGGATCGACGCGCGCGGGGTTTCCCCGCACGCCCAGAAACTCGGCGCTCACCGATACGACCCGATCGCGCGGCATGCCGCAGAGCACGTAGCGCCCGAATCCGTCGGTGAGCAGGTCGCGGCGGTGCTCCGAGCCGTCCCACCAGCGGGCCGTCACCCGGGCACGCGGGATGGCCACGCCCGAGATGTCGTCGCGCACGTAGCCGAGCACGAGCCCCGAAGCGTCGGCCGAATCGCCGCAGATGACGCGGTTGACGGTGGCGAGCGAGGGCATGGCCAGGTCGGCCCGCACCTCTTCGCCCACCTTCAGCGTCACGGAGCGCGCGGGAATGGCGACGCCCAGTGCCCCCACCCTCGGATGATCGACGGCGACCGTGTACTCGCCCTCGGGCAGGGCGGTGATGAAGAACGTACCGTCCTGGCCGGTGTTCACGCTGAAGCTGGTCGGACCCTCGACGATCACCTTCGCATTGGCGAGCGGCTGCCCCAGGATGGAGTCGTAGACCGACCCGGTCAGGATGGTGACGTCGGGGAGCTGCGCGGTGAGCGGCGCGGCCGAAGGAGCCGCGGCCACGAGGGCGACCAGCGACACGACCAGTAACGCTTGGCGAGTCACTCCCGGGTCCCTCCTGGTGCCCTGATGAACGGCGGGCCGGCGCGCCCGCCGGGTCAGTTGGTGCGGCGCCGGCGCGACACTTCGTCGAGGAGCGCCCGCTCCTCGGGGGTCAGCGCGCTCATGCCCTCGGCCGAGATCTTGTCGAGCACGCGGTCAACGGCGTCGAGCAATTCGCGCTCGTCACGCCGCGAGCCCGGCGCGCCACGGCCCCGGCGCTCCCCGCCCTCCTCCGACTCGTCTCGTCCGGGCACGATGGCCAGGCGGCGCCGCTTCGCCGCACGGCGTGCGCGTTCCACCTTCTCGCCCAGTCGCCAATCGGTCTTCAGGTAGAGGAAGCCCGCGATGAAGCCTCCGAGGTGGGCGAAGTGGGCCACGCCGTCGTTGGGCGAACCCAGCGCCGACAGCACGCTCACGCCCACGAGGAAGGCCACCAGCCAACGCACCTGGATCGGGAAGATCCCCCAGATGTAGACCTCGACGGTCGGGTAGAGCATCGCGAAGGCGAGCATCACTCCGTAGATCGCCGCCGAAGCACCGATCACCGCGTCGGGGATGAACAGCAGGCTGAACGCGACGCCGCCCATCCCGCAGATCAGATAGTAGCGCAGGAACTCGCGCGAGCCCCAGCGCGCCTCGAGCGCCGGCCCGAAGAAGAACAGCATCAGCAGGTTCATCAACAGGTGCCAGGGGCCCCCGTGGATGAACATGTAGGTGACGATCCCCCACGGACGCACCAGCAGCCGCGCGGGCTGGAAGGCGAACAGGTCGCTCATGAGCGGCAGCCCGACGATCGCCGTGATGACGAAGGCCACCGTGTTGGCGATCAGGAGCCGCTTGACCCAGGGCGTGGGCCGCATCCCGAACGTGAGCCCGCCCGCCCCGTAATATCCCGTCGTTCGCACCGCCGTTCGACCCGTCCTGCAGAAGCGAAAGCCCCCGGGCGGGGGCACACCCGTTCAACCCCCGCTCGCGAAGCGTTGTTCCGGCGCCGATGCCCGTACGGCCCCCGGCGACCGAGGTCCGTGGCGGGACTCCGCGGCTCTCCCACGGGGCGGCCACCACGGCGGGGACGCTCGGCCCCCCACGTTCGATCTTCCGGGCAGCAGGGCGCCCCCGTCAAGGGCGGGAGCCGCTTCAGCCGGCGCGCGCGGCTCCCCGCCGGGCCAGCGCCTCGTGCACGATCGCATCGCACAGCTCGGCCATGCTCATGCCTGCGGCGCGGGCCGCGCGAGGCAGAAGGCTGTTCCCCGTGAGCCCGGGGATCGTGTTGGCCTCGAGGCACCAGAGCACGCCGTCGTCGGCCAGAATGAAGTCCACGCGCGAGACGTCACGCAGGCCCAGCGCCCGGTGAGCGGCGAGCGCCTGCTCCTGTGCGCGGGCCGCCACGGCCTCGTCGAGTTCGGCCGGGAAGATCTCGTCGGCCATGCCCGGCTCGTACTTGCACGTGTAGTCGAACAGCTCGTGGCGGGGCACGATCTCGCCCACAGGCAGCGCGCGCGTGCCCACGATGCCGACGGTGAGCTCACGCCCCCGCACGAACGCCTCGGCCATCATGGACTCGCCCCGCTCGCGGGCCTCGGCGAGGGCCCGGTCGGCCTCGGCCTCGCTCGTGGCCAGCACGAGGTGCACCGATGATCCCCCCGAGACCGGCTTGAGGATGGCGGGCAGTCCGATCTCGGTCGCCACGGCGCGGCCGTCGGGCGGATCCACGAGCCACGCCGGGGTGGCGACCCCCGCGTCGCGCAGCACGCGCTTGCTCGCGTCCTTGTCCATCGCGAGGGCCGAGCCCGCCACGCCGCTGCCCGTGTAGGGCACGCCCTCCAGCTCGAGCAGCGCCTGGATGGTGCCGTCCTCCCCC
>RFGQ01000669.1 GCA_003695865.1 Gemmatimonadota bacterium
CCCGGACCCGTGAACCCGAGTGGATGTTCGAGCGGTACGGGGTTGCCGAGCCCGTCTCCACCCACGTGCAGCTCGCCTTCGAGGCTTTGAGCCCGCCGCCAAGCGCCCCCGAGCGTGCGCAGCCCCAGCGGCTCGCGTCGACGCGGCACGGGTTCGGCGGACCCGTCTGAGGCCCCGGCGGCGGAGCCGGAGGAAACCCGCGGGCTCCGCCCCGCGTAGGAAGCAGGGTTCCGCACCGCCGGTCCCGTGGGGCCCGGCGCGACGGCACTCGGGCGGGCTCAGGACCCGTCCGCTTCACCCGGACGGGGAGCGCGCGCCATGATGCAGATCCTCAGGCGGATCGTGAAGCTCGTACTGAGCTGGCTGATCGACCGGATCTGAAGCCGCTCAGGCGGACCGGGCTTCGGCCTCGAAGCCGGCCTTTTCGACCGCTGCGATGAGCACCTCGGTCGGGACGTCGTCCCTGGCCGTGATCCGCGCCGAGCCCTCGTCCAGCGACACCTCGACCGCATTCACACCTTCGACGCGCTCCAGGACGCGCGTCACGCTCTTCACGCAGCCCTCGCAGGTCATGCCCCTCACCGTGAGCGTGCGTCGGGTCATCTTGAAGTCCTCCGGTCCGGAAGTGGGGTGATCGGATCATCGGTCGCGCGCCGGAGCACGTTCGGCGCGCCCCGGCAGCTACCCCTGCGAGGCCGCGGCGTGCCCGGCGAGTTGTGGCCTGCCGCCGTCGGACGTACTGATTACCAAATGCGGATCAGATCAGTCTCGGACCGATGCTGAAGGCCCTCCTCGCCGCGCTCGCCGGCGTCTGGCTCGCGTCCGGATGGCGGCACCTGCGCAGCGGGCTCGTCGGGCGTGCGGCGCGGCCCCACCGGCTGTTCGGCCTCGTGTGTCTCGCGATGGCCGGCTACACGGCGGCGGAGTTCGGGCTGACGGACCCACCGGACCCCGTCCGCGCGGCCCTGCTGTTGCGCCTGCAGATTGTCCTCGCCGCCGTGGGGATGGTGTTTCTGGCCTGGTGGGTGGCCGACGAGACCGACGTGCGTCCGCGGCCGTTCCTCCTGGCCGTCTCGATTGTGGGCGCCATCGCCGCCGTGCTGTCGCTCGCCTCGACGGACGGCGGACTCGTGACCGGGCTCACGCTCCAGCCGGAGCGGCTGCCGTGGGGAGAGGTCGTGCGGGTTCCCGCCGGGCGAGAGACCTCGTGGGCGCCGATCGCCCGCCTCGCGTTCTGGCTGGTCTGCGGCTTCGGCGCATACGCGGTCGTCCTGCAGGGGAGGCGTGGGCGCGCGCGCGAGGCCGTCGAGCTCGGTGCCGCCCTCCTGTTGCTTCACGGGGCCATCTTCCTGGGCGCCTACCGGCACGGCCCGCTGACCCTTCTGCCGCTCGAGCACGTGGCGTTTCTGGGGCCCGTGCTCCTGATGGGGGCCCGGCTTCGGCGCGACATCGCTCGCGCGCTGCGGGCGGGTGCGGAGCTCCAACGATCCGAAGAGAACCTGCGTATCACGCTGGCATCCATCGCCGACGGCGTGGTCACCACCGACACGGGCGCCCGCGTCACGGGCATCAACCCGGCGGCGCAGGCGCTGACCGGGTGGAGCCAGGACGAAGCGGTCGGGCGGGGCAGCGCCGAAATCCTGCGGGTGCACGACGCCGACGGGCGGGAGGTGGATCCGGCCGGGCGCATCCTGACCGCGGGACGCCAGGTGGACCTGCGCGGGGAACTGCGCCTGCTGCGGCGCGACGGCACCGAGCATCGGGTGGTGGTGACCGGCGCCCCCATCCGCGACACCCGAGGGGAGATCACCGGTGTGGTGCTCGTCGTCCGGGACGTGACGGAGTTGTCCGAACTGGAGGACCAGCTACGGCACGCCCGTAAGATGGACGCCGTGGGCACGCTTGCGGGAGGCATCGCCCACGACTTCAACAACATGCTGGTGGGGATCGTGGGGCACGCGGAGCTTCTGCTCGCCAAGTCGGGCGACCAACCCGAGCTCAACCGCCATGCGCGCATCGTGGTCGACACGGGGCTCCGCGCGGCGGACCTGACCCAGAAGCTGCTGAGCTTCTCGCGCCGCAAGCCGCGCTCGGTTGCGGTCGTGCGTATGCACGAGCTCGTCGAGGCCGTCGTGGCGATCCTGGAACGCTCGGTCGACCGGCGCATCCTCGTCGAGCGCGACTTCCGCGCTTCGAACGATCGGGTTGCCGGCGACCACGGTGCGCTCGAGAGCGCGGTCATGAACCTGGCGGTGAACGCCCGCGACGCGATGCCCGACGGAGGCCGGCTCACCTTCCGGACCGATGTGATCTACCGCGATTCGGAGTCCTGCGCCCGCTCCTCGTTCGAACTCTCTCCGGGCCCCTACCTGCGGCTCAGCGTGAGCGACACCGGGTGCGGGATTCCCGAGGACCTCGTCGAGCGGATCTTCGAGCCCTACGTCACGACGAAGGCGGTCGGGCAGGGAACGGGCCTGGGGCTGTCGGCGGTGTACGGAACGGTCGTCGAACACGGCGGCGCGATCGATGTCCACACGGCGGTGGGCGAGGGCAGCAGCTTCGTGCTGGACTTTCCGCTGCTGGCAGAGCCCACCCGCGAGGAGGTGCACGAGACCCCCGAGCCGGCGCCTCACGAGGGGGGCACCATCCTGGTCGTCGACGACGAGGCGTTGGTCCGCCAACTCGCGACCGAGATCCTTCAGGGGCTGGGGTACACCGTCTTGGCCGCTGCCGACGGACTCGGCGCGATCGAGCTCTTCCGTGCATCGCAGGGCGCGATCGATGCCGTGCTGCTCGACCTCATGCTGCCCGACGTGAACGGGTACGAGGTGTTCCGAGAGATCAGGGCTCTGGACGGAAACCTGCCCGTGGTTGTATCAACAGGTTACACTGAGGAGAGCCGTCTCGAGGAATTCCGCGCCGAGCGGTGGGTACGAATCGTACCCAAACCGTATCGCCGCGCGCTGCTCGCCGAGAGTCTGGGCAGCCTGCTCCGCGACGTGGCACGGGAGTGTCGATGAAAGTACTCATCGTCGAAGACGACCCGCTGGTGCTCGACACCGTGCGTCAGGCGATGGAACTGGACGGGCACGAGTGCCTCGTGGCCACGGCCGGCAACCAGGGGGTCGAGTTGCTGCAGCGGGAGGGCGCCGATCTGGTGATCCTCGACGTGAACCTGCCCGACAGCACCGGCTTCGACATCGCCGCCCGCATGCGGGCGGGAGGCGATCAGACGCCGATCCTCATGCTCACGGCACGCAGCGCCGAAGAGGACGTGATCCAGGGTCTGGACGCCGGCGCCGACGCCTATGTGACCAAGCCGTTCCGGATGGGCGAGCTGCTCGCGCGGGTGCGGGCGCTTCACCGGCGTGCAGGCCAGCCGGTCGCGCCGGTCGTGCGGGTGGGTGACCTCGAGATCGACCGGGTCGAGCGGGCCGTGACCAGAGCGGGGCGCCCCATCCGGCTCACGAACCTCGAGTTCAAGCTTCTCGACGTGCTCGTGCGGCACGTGGGCGAGGTGGTCTCGCGCGAGACGTTGCTCGAAGAGGTCTGGGGGATCGACTTCGACCCCGGCACCGGTCTGGTGAAGGTTCACATCTCGCATCTGAGGCGGAAGCTCGAACAGGGTGGTCTGCCGCGCATCGTCGCCACGGTGCAGGGCGAGGGCTACCGGCTCGAGCCCCACGAAGCTTCGACCCACTGACGGGTTCGTCCGTCCCCTACCCGTGAGCCCTATCGGTCTCCTAGGGAGCGCCTCGCGCGATCGTCCCATCGATGCTTGCGGCCGTGGTGCTGCCGCCCGAAATCGAGGCTGCAAGGCCCATCGCCACCTCCCGATGGACTGAGCTGAGCCCCTGGCCGCCCCCCCGTTTAACGTTCAGTTAACGCCTGCGCCACGCCCTCCGGGCATCGTGGTCGCGCGTTCGCGAGAGCGACGCGACACCTATGACCGGAGGGAACGATGTCCAGCTCGAGACTCGGGTTCATCGTGGCGTTGGCGGCTGTGGTGACCGCCTGCGACACGGTGGAGCAACCGTTCGCACCCACAGCCGCCGCGGAGGCTCCGCTTGCGGGTAGCGCGAGTACCACCCCTTTGACCGTGACCGCTGCCGTCGCGAGCGGTCCGGCGTACGAGCCCGGCGTCTTCAGGCAGGAGGGGAACCACCTGGTGCGGGCCCTCAACACGGGAGGTGGCCGGGGGTGGGTCTTCGAGGTCAATCAAGCCGGAGAGGCCGTCGGTCACGTCAACGGCACCGCCGCGGTGTGGGACCTCGAGGCCAACACCCTCACCACCTTCCCGGGAGTCCCGCGTCTCATGTACATCAACGAGCACGGGATCGCGGTCAGCGACGGTTTTCCGAACGGGCCGTTTCGGTGCGACGTGCGCGCGGGTACGTGTGAGCCCATCGTTGCCACCGTCGTGGCGTGCGAGCCGACGCCGGGCCCGGCCTGTAGCACGACCACCTACCCGGCGGCCAGGCTAGACTCCGAGTATCGGCCTCTCGCCATCGCCGACGACGGGGGGATCTTTGGCTACCACGTGCGGCTGAGCCCCCTCGGGAATCTGCGGCACAACATGCTGCGGATCCGCAACGATACCGCCCGTTGGGAGGACTCCAACCGCGACTTCAACCAGGACCGGATCGCCTACACGGCGACGGGCAATGGCCTGTTCCGGCACTCTCCCATCAACCCCTTCGGTGAGAGCTTCCAGGACATGGCTGAGCCGGTGTACGACGAGTTCTGGGATTTCTTCGACTGGTCTTTCTTCGATCTGGGCGAGTACCCCATTGGACGTGCCTTCGATGATTTCGACCCCCCCATCATCGACGAAAGCGCCGCCGGACAGGTCGGTTTCCGGGTCGAGGTGGGCAATGACACGCCGTTCCCTTGGGCCGAAGTGGGCTCTCAGCGGTGGGACTTCGGCGCCGAAGCGGGTATGGCGCTCGGTATCGATCCCGACGGAAACGTGGTGGGAGCCCAGAACGGGAAGCCGTACCTGTGGAAGCCCCCGTCGGGTACCCGCGTCAAACTGATGACCTTCAGGGAGGTGCCCAGGGACGCACGCGCCTACGACCTCACCTCACCCCGGCGGATCGTGGGCGTCGAGGACGACGCCCCCCGCGTATGGACGATCAAGGCGAACCCCACCGCCGTTTCCGTCGAGGGGCCCGACTCGGTGGTGGAGGGGACCGGGGGTGCTTGGACCGTCTCGGCAACCGACCCGGACGGTGAGTCGCTCACCTACGCGATCGTCGCGGCCGACGGTACCGAAACCCCGCTTCCCGAGGGACGCTTCACCGGAAAGCTGCGAGACGACGGCACCCTCACTTGGCGTCTGCGCGCGCGTAACCGGTCCGGCACGTTCACCGATCTGTTCCACAGCGTGCCCGTGGTGAACCACCCGCCCGAGCCGACCGGACTGCTGTTGGGCAACGCCGACATCTTCGGTCGGACGGAGCCGTTCGTCATCCCGGCGGGCATCCGCCTGGACTTTCAGGGCCGGTTCGAGGAGCGTGGACTCCTCGACATCGTGACCGCTCACCTGCTCGACGCGCAGGGCGACACGCTGGCCACATTCACGGTCCAGACGGTCCCCGACAACACGACGCGCCTCTTCTTCGGCAGTTGGACCGTCCCGGAAGGCGAACATGAGGGTCTTCGTTTCGTGCTGCGCGACGACGACGGAGGTGAGGGCACGATTCCGTTGCCGGTCTTCCGAACGTTCGGCGCAAACTCGCCACCCACGGTTGCGCTGGAGCCCGCGGCGCCCACCGTGCTCGAGGGAGGCGAAGTGACCTTCACGGCCACCGCGAACGACGCCGACGGCGACGAACTCACGTATGAGTGGGATTTCGGAGAGGGCTTCTCGGCCGGTGGGCCGACGGCGTCGCGCACCTATGCGGACGATGGACAGTTCAGCGTGACGGTGCGTGTTTCGGACGGCATGCAGGCGGCCACGGCCACGGCCACGGTGGACGTCGTGAACGTGGGCGTGTCGATCCTTCGGGCCGCATACCGGGGCGACCCCTCGGTCATCCAGCTCGGAGACGAACTCACGGTCGAGGTGGACTTCGAGGATCCCGGAGTGCTCGACGAGCACACGCTGTCCGTCCACTGGTCCGACGGGGTGGTCACCGCTGGCACCGTGAGCGGCCGTACGGCGACGGCCAGCCGAACCTTCACCGAGGGGGGCGTGGTCAACGCCACGGTGCGCCTTACGGAGGTCGGCGGCGCGACCGCCGTGACGGGCCTCGGTGACGTGCGCATCAACCGGCCGCCGACGCTCGATCTTCCTCCGACCCGAACCGAGCACGAGGGAACCGTGGTCGTGCTGGATGCGCTCGTGCTCGCGGCGGACCCGGACGGCGAGCCACTGTCCTTCCTGTGGACACTTCCCGACGGCTCGACGTCCGCTGCTGCTACGGTACCCGTGGCCCTTGCACAGGACGGCGAATCCGTGGTCGGCCTGGAGGCGACCGATCCGACCGGTGCGACCGCGCGGGGCGAGATCCGCTTCGCGGTACTCAACGTGGCGCCGAGCGAACTCCAAGCTGCGCTCGACGCGGCTGAAGTAGCCGTCGGGGAGACGGTGACCGTCTCGGGCACGTTCCGTGACCCCGGGCTGCTCGACACCCATACGGTCACGGTGAACTGGGGTGACGGTACCACCGCGACGCTGAGCCCGGCGCGGGACGGCGAGGTCTGGAGCTTCACGGGCGAGCACACCTACCAGGCCGTGGGAGAGTTCGGAGTCGCGGTGACGGTCGTCGACGAGCGCGGCGCCGGGATCGGACCCGAAAGCGCCGGTATCATATCGGTCACCAGGGCCGACGATCCGGTGTTCCTGCTCACGGAGCTCGTCGAGCGCGTCAAGGCCGCCGAGGCATCGGGGGAGCTGCGCAGACAGGACGCGCGGCGGCTCATCCGGTGGCTGACCCGGTTGGAGCGCGAGCTCGAGCGCGGCCGGGTGAGGGCGGCCAGGGGCCTCCTGAGGGGATTCGCGGCCCACGTACGTGCCCTGACCCGAGGACGACACGCTCGCATCGACCGCGACCTGGCGGCCGAACTGCTCCGCCTCGCGAAGGAGCTGGAGACTCAGCTGGAGGAGCGGTCGGATCGGCGCCGACCGAGCGCGAAGAGTGCGAAGAGTGCGAAGAGCTCGAAGAGCTCGAAGAGTTCGAAG
>RFGQ01000670.1 GCA_003695865.1 Gemmatimonadota bacterium
CTCGGTGATCTCCGCGCCACGCGATCACCCGAACCCGGGCCGCCCGCAGCCGCAGGCGAGGACGGCCCCTGAGCGACGCGGACCGGCTACAAGGCGAGCCCTGAACGAAGCGAGGGCCCGGCGGCGGCAACCGTCCGGACCCTCTCGGCCTCCACGCACAAGCCTGCGAAGAGACCGTCTGCGTGGTCTACCCGATGGCGCGGATGGGTCCACCTCAATCCCATCTCCCATCGGCTTTTCCAGTGCGCTCGCTGCGCCAAGCAGGTGCGCCTGTGTCGCCGATGCGACCGCGGAAATCGCTACTGCGGTCCGGTGTGCGCGGCACTCGCCCGACGTGACAGCCTTCGCCGGGCAGGACGTCGCTACCAGCAGACCGATCGCGGGCGCCAGCACCACGCGGCCCGGCAGCAGCGCTACCTCGAACGGTGCGCCTCGAAGATGACGCATCAGGGTTCCCCGCCGGGCTCGACGTCGCCACCCTCCGCGGACCCCACGGCCACGTCGGCCAGGGGCTCGGAGACCCCAGATGCGTACCAGCCCACCCTCACCACACCTGCGACGACACCGACAGCACCTTGCTGTGCGCGGTGCCGGCAGCCTCTCGGCGCCTTCACCAGGCGCCACTTCCTCCACGTCCACCGACGCGGACGCGCCCCGCCCGCGGGGTGACGCGTGATCCCCGCCGAACTGGAGGAGCGGATCCTCCGCCTGCACTTCGTCGAGGGATGGAAGGTCGGCACCATCGCCGCCCAGTGCGGCGTGCACCACAGCACCGTCCGACGGGTGCTGCACGACCGCGGTGTGCCTGCGGTCTCGGCGCCGCGGCCGTCGATGGTCGACCCGTACCTGCCCTTCCTCGAGGAGACCCTGGCCGCCTACCCGAAGCTCCCGGCGAGCCGTCTCCACGCCATGGTCGTCGCCCGCGGCTACCGCGGCTGCCAGAGCCACTTCCGCCGCATCGTCAGCCGCCTTCGGCCCAAGCCGCCCGCCGAGGCCTTCCAGCGGATCCGCACCCTGATCGGCGAGGAGGCCCAGGTCGACTGGGGACACTTCGGCCAGCACCGCATCGGACGCGCTACGAGACCGTTGTCCGCCTTCGTGATGACCCTGTCGTGGTCGCGCATGCCCTTCGTGCGCTTCTCCTACGACCAGCGCATGGGCAGCTTCCTCGCGGGTCACGTCCACGCCTTCCGCTTCTTCGGAGGCGTGCCCAGGCGGCTGCTCTACGACAACCTCAGGTCCGTCGTCGCCGAGCGGCGCGCCGACGCGATCCGCTTCCACCCGACCGCCCTGGCGCTCGCGGCACACTACCGCTTCGAGCCTCGACCGGTCGCGGTCGCCCGAGGCAACGAGAAGGGCCGCGTCGAGCGCACGATCCGGTACCTGCGGACCTCGTTCTGGCCGGCCCGGACGTGGGACGGCCTCGACGATCTCAACGCCCAGGCCCTGGCGTGGTGCCGCGAGATCGCAGGCGCCCGCGCATGCCCGGAGGACGACACGATGACCGTGCGCGAGGCGTGGGCGAACGAGCAACCACGCCTCCTGCCGCTGCCGGACGACGACTTCCCCGTCCACGACGTCGTCCAGGTCCGCGTGGGCAAGCAGCCCTACGTGCGCTTC
>RFGQ01000671.1 GCA_003695865.1 Gemmatimonadota bacterium
GCCGGAAGCTGTTCCCCGCGAACGGCCGCACGTCGCGCTGTGGCACATGGCACTGCAAACAGCTCTCGAACTCGGGGTGTGGGCTCACGGGAGCATACGCGCGCTGGGCCGGTACGTAGCCGCCCCGGGCATGGCAGGCCAGGCAGTCCGGCGCCCGGTCCTCGTCGCGGTCGACTTCGTGCGGCACGACCGGCGGTGCGCCCGGATAGGCGCGACGGGCGTAGTAGGCCGGCAGGCGCCGGGTCCGCACCGGACCGGGCGCCGTTTCGGCGTCGAGCGCCGCGAGGTCGGCGACGGTCATCTCGAACACGCCGGCCTCCGCGCGCACCGCCTCACCGGCCGTCGGCGCTCCCTCGGGCGGCAGGGGATCGGCCAACGGCGTCGGCTCGCCGCGGCTGCGCAGCGTGGCGCCCGCCCAGGGCACGCCCACCGCGATCACCACGATCGCCACAGCGATGCGCACGACCCGCCGGCGCAGGGCGTCGGGGGCGGGCGCGTTCACAGCGGCTCCACCCGGACCGCGCACTTCTTGTAGTCCGGCTGCTTGGAGATGGGGCAGAAGGCGTCGAGCGTGAGCACGTTCACGCGCCGGTCCTCGTCGAAGAAGGGCACGAACACCTGTCCGCGCGGCGGCAGGCCGCGGCCGTTGATCCGGGCCACGATCTCCATCTCGCCGCGCCGGCTCACCAGGCGCACCCGCTGTCCGTCGCGCACGCCCAGGGCCCTGGCGTCGTCCTCGTGGATTTCGACGTACGCCTCGGGCACGGCACGGTGGAGTACGGGGATGCGGCGCGTCATGGAGCCCGTGTGCCAGTGCTCGAGCACCCGGCCCGTGTTGAGCCAGAACGGGTACTCGTCGTCGGGCACCTCGGGGGGCGGTTCGTAGGGCCTGATCCACAGCCAGGCCCGATGGTCCGGCTTGCCGTAGAAGTCGAAGCGTCCGCGTGAGGGGTCGGCGGCCGGGTCGTGCTCGGTGTTGTAGCGCCAGCGGGTCTCCCGTCCATCCACATAGGGCCACATGATGCCCGGCCGCGCCCGCAGCTCCTCGTAGGGCGCCATCTCGTGCTTGGGTCCCGCGTGATGGCGGCGGTACTCGTTCCAGATCTCGCGCACGTGCTCCTCTTCGGACCACGGGAAGAGGTGCTCGTATCCGAGCCGCCGGGCGACCTGGATGAGCTGCCACGAGTCGGGCATACAGTCACCCGGCGGGTCGAGCATCCGGTCCCAGTGCTGCGTCCGCCGCTCCGAGTTGCCGAACAGACCCTCGCGCTCGATCCACATGGCCGAAGGCAGGATCACGTCGGCGACGTCGGTCGTGGGCGTGGGATAGACGTCCGAGACCACGATGAAGCGGTCCTCCTTGAGGCACGCCTCGCGATAACGGTTCAGCTTGGGCAGGGTGACCATGGGGTTGGTCACCTGGATCCACATGAACCGGATGTCGCCGCGGTCCAGCGCCCGGAACATCTCGACCGTGTGGTAGGACGGCTTCGGGGGAATGTTCTCGACCGGCACGCCCCAGATCTCGGCCGCGTGACGACGGTCCTCTTCGTTGGTGACCACGCCGTGGGGCAGCTTGTGGGTGAGCGTGCCCACCTCGCGCACCGTGCCGCACGCGGCGGGCTGCCCGGTCAGGCTGAAGGGGCTGTTGCCCGGCTCCGAGATCTTCCCGACGAGCAGGTGGATGTTGTAGACGAGGTTGTTGATCCACGTGCCGCGCGTGTGCTGGTTCATGCCCATGCACCACAGCGACATCACCTTCTTCGAGGGGTCTCCGTAGAGGGACGCCAGATAGCGGATGTCTTCGGCCGGCACGCCCGAGAGCTCCTCGACCGCCTCGGGCGTGTAGTCCTCGAGGAAGGCCACCAGGTCGTCGAACGTGGCGTCTTCGGCCTGGTCGCTGAACTGGAAGCCGTCCTCCAGGCCGTAGCCGATGTCGGTCTTGCCGCGCTTGAACGAGACGTATTCGCGCACGAAGGCCTCGTCGACCCAGCCGTTGCGTACGATCTCGTGGCAGATCGCGTTGGCGATGGCCAGGTCGGTCTGCGGCTTGAAGAGGAGCGACAGGTCGGCCGCGAAGCTGGTGCGCGTGCGGCGCGTGGCCAGGTCGATGATCTTGACGTGCGGGTGCTTCTGCCGACGCTCGAGCAGGCGCGAGAAGAGCACGGGATGCATCTCGGCCATGTTGTTGCCCCAGAGCACGAAGACGTCGGCGAAGTCGATGTCCTGGTAGCAACCCATCGGCTCGTCGAGCCCGAAGGCGGTCATGAAGCCCGTGACCGCGCTGGCCATGCACAGGCGGGCATTGGCCTCGAGGTTGTTCGTGCCGATCGCGCCCTTCATGAGCTTGGACGCCACGTAGCCGTCGGGGATCGTCCACTGGCCCGACCCGTAGAGCGCCACGGCGTCCTTGCCGTGCTCCTCGATCGTTGCGCGCATCCGCTCGGCCACGAGGTCGAGCGCCTCGTCGATGGGCACCTCGACCAGACGCCCGTCACGCCGCACGAGCGCCTTCGTGATCCGGTCCCTCCCGTAGAGTGCCTGCACCGAGTGGTAGCCCTTCACGCAGCAGACGCCGCGGTTCACCGGCGAGGCCGGGTCGCCCCGCACGGCCACCGCGCGGCCGTCGCGGAGTCCGATCAGCAGCCCGCAGCCGACGCCGCAGAACCGGCAGGGGGCCTTGCGCCACTCCACGTCGTCACGCTCGTCCTCGAGCGCGGCGAGACCCGAAAAGGACGCGACGGGCACGAGCTGCGCGGCCGCCGCGGCGGCCGACGCCAGCGCGCTGCGGCGCAGGAACGCGCGGCGATCCAGGGGCATGCTCATGAACGTGGTTCCTCTTGGAGCATGGGAAGCGCTCGGGCCGCGCCCCGGGCGCGGCGCTTCTCGTCGGCGAGGGGGTCCCCCACCGGGGTGTCGGGATCGATCTCACCGAACGCGAGCAGCAGGCACTGCACGTCCTCGAGTCCGTCGAGCCGGTCGCGCAGGCGACGGTCCTCGTCGGCGTCGGGGGTGTCGGCGAGCAGGATGAGCAGGTCGTGCTCGTCGGCGGCGAAGGCCTCGCACCCGGGCAGGTCCGAGAGGGTCTCGAGCAGGCGCGTGCGTGCGCCGGGCCGGGGGAGGACCAGATAGCTCTGCAGGGGCATGCGCGTCGTCCTGGCCGGGAATGCGACGGAGCCCGGCGCCTCGGACCGGGCCCTCGGGACCGTGCGGGGGCGGGACCGCACCGGCTCCTGGCACGCTAGTATCGCCCGGGACCCCACGCCGCGATGTCGGGAACCCCC
>RFGQ01000672.1 GCA_003695865.1 Gemmatimonadota bacterium
GAGATCGGCGAAGCGTTCGATCACCGGCAGGGCCCTCGGTTGTAGCGCGATCCTAGGGCGTGGGACGGCGGGTTTCAAACCGGCGCGAGGGTCGTCGAGAGCCGTGAGGCAGACGCTCTCGGCGCCGCGCGGAGGAAGCGACGAAAGGCCCGAGCGCGCAGCATCGGACATCGGTGGCCGGCGCCAAGGTGTTGCCTGCCTTTGGCGATGCCCCTGCCGAGAGGCACGCGAGCGCAGTCAGGCGGAAGACGCGTGCCGGCAACGCTCCGCGCCGCATCCGCCCGCCCCCAGCCCCCACGCGCCGACGCGGTCTCGATCAGTCACGAGCATCCCACGCACGCGCACACGGAGCCACGCCATGCCCCGCACCACCATCCTCGCCGTCGCCCTCGCCGCATCGACCCTCACCGCCCTGCCGGGCTGCCTGGTCACCTCCAACACCTCCTCCTCCTACTCCGGCAACCGCGTCGAGCCCGGCGACGAACGCCAGGTCCTCCTCCGCCAGACCACCACCGACGAAGCCGTCGACATCCTCGGCGAGCCCACCACCCGCTGGACCAACGACCGCGGCGAAGAAGTCCTCACCTGGACCTGGACCAAGCGCAGCCAGAGCAGCGGCTCGGTCTTCCTCATCTTCGGCGGCTCCTCCGATACCACCCAGGAGCACAGCCTCAACATCGCCTTCCGCGACGGCGTCGCCGCTCGCAAATGGCGTGATTGACCGCCTTTCCGAAGATCCGCCGTCAGCCAACCCCGCCAACCGCGGTTCAGCACCGGGAACCCCCCGAAAGGAGCCGCCCATGGCACGCAAGAACCCCGGACGCGCCGCGACCCTCGCGGCCGCGCTCATCGTCGCGCTCCCCGCCGGCGCCGCCCTCACCGGCTGCCGCACCCGCGTCCGCACCTACTACCACAACACCTACCACCATTCCTACCACCCCCGCAAGTCCGTCTGCATCGACCACCACCCCGGATGCGGGTGCGACCACGACCCCGGCTGGGGATACCACCACCATATCTACCTCGGACACACCTGCAATCACCTCTGCCACGGCGACAGCCACTACTACTCCTCCACCACCTACAGCTATCACTCCCAGCAAACCAACATCTACCTCGACTTCCACAACCACAGACCGCACGGCCATCACGACCACCACTGCGACCAACACTGCGACCACTACAACGGCCACCACAACGACCACCACGACAATGACCACAACGACGGCCCGCACGCCGTCCCCGTCACCAAAATCACCGATCAACGCCCCGCCCCAGGCCTGAGCCCGCTGCCCAGCGACCGCCCGGGCCACAACCCAGGCGTGGAGCCCATCCGCCCGCGACCCGCCGTCGTCGTCCGCCCCGCCCCCGACGCACGCCCAACCCAGCCGCCACGCCCCAACTCCGGCAACCAAC
>RFGQ01000673.1 GCA_003695865.1 Gemmatimonadota bacterium
GCCTCCGGCTCGGCCGAAGGCTCCGCAGCAGCTGCCGCGCCCGCCGGCGCCGCACCCCCGCCGCCGCCCGCCGCCTCCACGATGGCCGAGATGTCTTCGTCGGGCTCGGCGATCACCGCGATCACGTCGCCCACCGGCGCCGTCCCGCCCTCGGGCACCAGGATCGCCCGCAGCACGCCTTCGCCGCGCGCGACCAGCTCCATGGTCGCCTTATCGGTCTCGATCTCGGCCAGCAGCTCACCCGAAGCGACGGCGTCGCCCTCGGCCTTGAGCCAACGTACGACCTGTCCCTCCTCCATCGTGGGGGACAGCGCCTCCATATGAACCTTGGTCGCCATTCGATCGTCGATCCGGGATTCAGACGTAGAGCACGCGCTTGCAGGCCTCGACGACCCGTGCCGCGCTGGGCTTCGTCGCCTGCTCGAGCCGTTTGTTGTAGGGCATGTTCACGTCGGCCTGGCTCACCCGCAGGACCGGCGCGTCGAGATGGTCGAACGCCTCTTCCTGGATGAGCGTGGCGATCTGAGCGCCCACACCCACGTAGGGCCACCCTTCCTCGACGTAGACCACGCGGTTGGTGCGGGCCACCGTGTCGAGGATCGCGTCCACGTCGAGCGGCCGCAGACTGCGCAGGTCGAGCACCTCGGCGTCGATGTCTTCCTTTCCGAGTTGCTGCGCCGCCTGCAGCGCCACGTGCACCATCTTGCCGTGCGTGATGATCGACACGTCGGACCCCGGCTTCTTGACGTCGGCCACGCCGAGCGGGATCACGAAGTCGTCGTCGTCGGGCACCTCGCCCTTGAGGTTGTAGAGCAGCTCGCCCTCCATGACGGCGACCGGATCGTCGTCGCGGATCGCCGCCTTGAGCAGGCCCTTGGCGTCGGCCGGCGTGGCCGGCGTGACCAGCTTCACCCCCGGCGCGTGCACGTAGTAGGTCTCGCAGGCCTGCGAGTGCTGCGCACCGAGCTGCAGCGCGGCACCCGTCGGCCCACGGAACACGATGGGCACGTTGATCTGCCCACCGCTCATCTGATACATCTTGGCCGCCGAGTTGATGACCTGATCCAGCGCCAGGATCGAGAAGTTGAAGGTCATGAACTCGATGATGGGCCGCAGCCCGACCATCGCGGCGCCCACGCCGAGCCCGGCGAAGCCCAGCTCCGAGATGGGGCTGTCGACGACCCGCTGCGGGCCGAAACGGTCGAGCATGCCCTTCGATACCTTGTAGGCGCCGTCGTACGCGGCCACCTCCTCGCCCATCAGGAAGATGGAGTCGTCACGCTCCATCTCTTCGACCATCGCGGCGTTGAGCGCCTCGCGATACGTGATCTCAGCCATGGTCGGGCGCCTCCCCCCGTCCGTCGAAGAACAGGCGTCCGTGTTCGTTGATGTGCGAATAGACGTAGTCGTAGATGGCCGACGGATCGGGATCGGGACTCTCGTCGGCGAAGGCGACGGCCTCTTCGACGACCTGTCGCACCTCGGCGTCGAGCGCCTCGAGGTCGTCCTGCGTGAGCAGGCCGGCGTCCATCATGCGGTTGCGCAGGATCTTGATGGGATCTTCCTGATCCTGCTTCGTCTCGACCTCTTCCTTCGAGCGGTACGTGCCCGCGACGGGGTCCGACATCGAGTGTCCGCGGAAGCGGTAGGTGCGCAGGTCGACGAACTGCGGTCCGGCGCCCTCCCGTACCCGCGCCGTGAGCGCCTCGAAGGCGCGATACGTCTCGAGCACGTCCTGGCCGTTCACGACCGTGGCGGGCACCCCGTGCGAGGCCGACTTGCGCGCCATCTCGGTCTTCGAGACCCGCTCGAACTTGGTGCCCATGCCGTAGTCGTTGTTCTCGACCACGTAGAGGACGGGCAGCTCCCAGATGGCCGCCATGTTCATGGACTCGTGGAAGACGCCCTGGTTGACGGCCGCGTCGCCCATGAAGCAGACCACCACCCGGTCTTCGCCGCGGTACTTCACGGCCCAGGCCATGCC
>RFGQ01000674.1 GCA_003695865.1 Gemmatimonadota bacterium
GGGCTGAACGGCGCGCACCGCGCCGGGTCGAGCGTCGGGCTGCGGTCGCCGATGGCGCTGATTCGGACGAGCCGGTGGGTCGGCGCGGCGCGTTCGTCCGTCTTCCCCCGGTGCTGATAGCCGGTGGAGATGTGCGCGATGCGGTCGAGATTGGCGTGGGTGGTCGTCATGCGAAGACGCCGCGCGGCCGTTGAGCCCCGCGGCGAGGGGTTCACTCGATGGTGGTGGGCGTGATGCGGTAGGCGTACACGAAGCGGGTGGCGCCGTCGCCGCCCCCCGGCCCGCCCTTGCAGCCGAGAGCATGGAGGGCGTCCTCAGCCTGCCGGGCGGCCGCGTTTGATCCGGCGTCGCGGAAGATCCACTGGCCGTTCTTCTCGTCGACGTTGTGTTCGTTGAAGAGCCGGCGGCGCGGGTCCGCCGTGATGCCGGCGTACCAGTTGCGGTAGTCGCCCCCGTGCTGGTCGATGTGTACCATGATTTCGTTAGAAGCAGTCGTCGTGAACATCTGGGTTTCGTCCTTGAAGAGGAGAAGGGTTGCGATCGTCTTGCCGCCGATCGCCGCCGGCGGCCCTGCGGTGCGGCGCCACCCTCCGAAGTGGGGCTGGCAACCTCCTTTCAGGCGAACGCGGTGGACCCAGATGCTCCCGAGCGGTACGCTCGGGTGATCAATCTGCAGGTCGAGGCCCTCGCGGCCTTGGCTTGTCCGTCGCGGCCCGGCGCTGGAACGCCGGGCCGTGTTCGTAATGAGGGGAAGGTAGCCGCAAGGAGAGGGTGCGTCAACATCCGTCAATGAGTAGGCTGACTACGGAATAGAGAATAAAGGAGAATGCGAGGCCAAGAGCCCGACCAGAACCAGATCAGACTCCTCGGGCGCTGTACCATCGCGGCCATGCGTGAACAGGAACCCGGCCCGACCGATCCCGTCGCTAAGGCCGTCGCCTCCCTCCTCCGCTCCATCCCCGAGCGGTGGGCGGACTTTGACCACGACGCGCTCGCCTCCACCGAGCAGCGGGCCCTGTTCCTCCTCGTCGCGGCGGGCCTGGTCGAGCGGCGAATCAGCATTCGTGGGGAGTTTGCGGGTCAGGCGCCGGCGATCGCATTCACCATAGAGGTTACGGGGGAGTACGGTCTCGTCGAGGCGATGGCCCCGGTCGTCGCCGAGATGTGGACCACATGGGGTCCCGCCTTCGAGGCGTGGAAGGCCGGAGATGCGAAGGACTCGACGCCCTTCCGCTTCACAAAGACGGGCCTCGAGCGCTGGCGGCTGACCGAGTTCGGAGTGATGGCCCGCGCCGACCTGGACATCGAGGCCCCGAGCCCCGCCGCGGCTGCGGTCGTCGGCTCGTACCAGCGGACCATCGAGTTCGTCACCCGCACCGGTCACCAGACCGAACGCCCAGGCGTCCGCGGCGAAGGCCGCCTCGTCAAGATGAAGACCCGCGACACGGGTGAGGACGCCAAGCCGACACCCACCCCGGTCTCGCTGGCGAACTCTGAAGAAGTCGTCGCCGCGTTCCGCGACTCCGTCGCCCCTGCGATAGTGGACGCGCTGCGCGGCGTCGCGGGCTCGCCGGGTGTCCCAGTCTCCAAACCC
>RFGQ01000675.1 GCA_003695865.1 Gemmatimonadota bacterium
CCCTGGGACGCCGTCTACATCTCGCACCAGCGCAGCGAGGGGCCCGATCCGATGTGGTTCTGGCCGTCGCAGGATCCGCCGGGGCCGCCCACGCTCATGGACGCGATCCTCGAGACGATCGAGATCGGGCGCCGGGCGGGCATCAAGGTCGTGGCGTCTCACATCAAGGCGAAGGGCGCCCACTTCTGGGGCGCCAGCGCGGTCGCCATCCAGCTCATCGAGCGGGCGCGCGCCGAGGGAGTGCGCGTGTGGGCCGACCAGTACCCCTACGCCACCTCGGGCTCGGACGGCAACACCGTGCTCATCCCCGGCTGGGCGCGCTCGCGCGACCGGGGCGCCACGCCGGCCGAGGCGCTCCGGGCGACGCTGGCCGACCCGGCCGATGCCGCGGCCGTTCGCCGCGACATCGCCCACGAGATCCGGCGCCGCGGGGGCGCAGACCGCGTGCTCGTCATGGAGTATCCGAACGAGGCGTACGTGGGCCGCACGCTGGCCGACGTGGCCGCCGATCTGGGCGTGGACCCGGTCGAGGCCGCCATCCGGCTCCAGCTCGACGGAAACCCCGAGCGCCCGGGCGGCGGCCGCATGCGCGGCTTCTCGATGTCGGAGGCCGACGTGGACGCCTTCGCGCGCCAGCCCTGGGTGGCCACCATCACCGATGGCGGCATCGCGCTGCCGCAGGACGGGCCGGTGCACGCGCGCTTCTACGGCACCTTCCCGCGCAAGATCCGCCACTTCGCGCTCGACCGGCACGTGATCACGCTCGAGCACGCGATCCGCTCGATGACCTCGCTGCCGGCGCACCTGATGGGGCTCACCGACCGCGGGCGGATCGACGAGGGCTACGTGGCCGACATCGTTGTCTTCGACCCTGAGACGATCCGGGACAAGGCCACGTTCTTCGAGCCGCACCAGCACGCCGAGGGTATCGACCTGGTGCTGGTGGGCGGCGAGCCGGTGGTGGACGGAGGCGAGCTCACCTACGCCCTGCCGGGGCGCGTGCTCACGCCCGCGCGCCGGCCGGCTGCGGCGCCGACGGGGGGCTGATGCCGCTGACGGACGCGCTCCACGACCTCGAGCTGCTGATCCGCGCCCGCCACGGCCTCATCCACATCGACTCCGACGAAGAGGACCGCATCGGGGTCCTGCTGCGCCACGTCGCCTCCCGTCTCGACCTGCTGCTGTTCACGTGGACCCGTGTCGAGGGACTCAAGCGCATCATGGTGCGCCAGGACCTGCTCGGCGCCATCTACGACACCGAACTGCCGCTGAAGGCGTTTCAGCACATCGCCGCGGCCGACGTGCCGGCACTCTACCACTTCCGCGACCTGAGGCCGCACCTCGAGGGTGACGCCGTGCTCAGTGCCCAGATCAAGGTCGCCGCCGAGCGACTGGTGGGGCATACGGGCGCCATCGTCGTGACCGGTTCGGGGATCGAGTTTCCGCCCGAGCTGGCCCCCCTCGTCACGCGCTTTTCACTGCCGGGCCCGTCCGAGGCCGAATACCGGGGCCTGCTCGAGCGTCTGGTGCGCGACCACTCCGCGCGCATGGCGGTGAGCGTGGAGCTCACCCCCGACGAGCTCACCATGCTCGTGCGCCACCTCTCGGGGCTCACGCTCATGGAGTCGGAGAAGATCCTCACGAAGGCGATCATCGAGGACGGGCGCCTGGGGGCCGAAGACATCCAGCGGGTGATCGAGGCGAAGCGGGCCATCGTCGAGCGCGACGGTCTGCTCGAGTACTATCCGGTCGAAGACAGCCTCACCGGCATCGCAGACCTCCGGCGACTCAAGGCCTGGCTCGCCGAGCGCACCGCCGTCGTGCGAGACCCTGCCCGCGCCGCCGAGTTCGGCCTCACCTTCCCGAAAGGGGTGCTGCTGCTCGGCGTGCCGGGCTGCGGCAAGAGCCTCTCGGCCAAGGCGGTGGCGGCGGAATGGCAGATGCCCCTGCTCAAGCTCGACCCCTCGAACCTGTACAACAAGTTCATCGGCGAGAGCGAGCGGAACTTCAAACGGGCCATGGACACCGCCGAACGCATGGCGCCCGTGGTGCTCTGGATCGACGAGCTGGAGAAAGCCTTCGCCACCGGAGGGAGCGAGGACGGGGGCGTCTCGCAGCGCATCCTGGGCACGTTCCTCTCGTGGATGCAGGACCGGCGGGGCGAGGTATTCGTCGTCGCCACGGCGAACGACGTCAGCCGCCTGCCGCCCGAGTTCCTGAGGAAGGGCCGCTTCGACGAGATCTTCTTCGTGGACCTGCCCGACGCCGAAACCAGGGCCGAGATCTTCCGAATCCATCTGGAGCACCGCAATCAGGACGCGGACCTGTTCGACCTCGAGGCGCTCGCCGCGGCTACCGAGGGCTTCAGCGGATCGGAGATCGAAGAGGTCGTCGTCTCGGGTCTCTACGGCGTGTTCGCGCACGGCGGGCACCTGAGCACCGAGTCGCTGCTCGAGGTCGCCCGTGCCACCCACCCGCTCAGCGTCACCATGGCCGAGCGGGTCGAGGGACTGCGCGCCTGGGCCCGCGACCGGGCGGTCGCCGCAAACTGAGGCACCGCGGACGCCGCCCCCCTCACCGCACCCGCTCGATGCGCCGCCGGACGAGGCGGTTCGAGTCCTGCCGGAGATCGTGCCTACGTGCCGGGTCGAAGACCGTGTAGAACGCATAGAGGTACTCGTCGTCGATGGCGAGTACGGGATGGAATGCATACGGCTCTCCCGGCAGCGTGTCCCTCACCGCCTCGCCGGAACCGGTCCAGCGCATCACCACCGCCGCGGGCGTGGCTTCGGCGAAACCACCGTCCTTGAAGCCGACGTGGACTGCGCCGCAACGGTCGGTCACGGCGTTCGGCGGTCCCACTTCGGCCGCCACCTTGTATGCCTCCCCCCACGTGCGCCCTCCGTCGTCCGACCAACTCACCTCGAGCGCCGACGAGAAGGAATCCGTTTCGCGCTCGGCGAAACTCCAGGCCGCCCACCAAATCCCAGCCGGCACCGGCCAGACTCAACTCCGCACCCAGCGCGTAACCGAGGTCGCGGCTTTGCAGCTGCTCCTCGAACAGCGTGCGGTCCAAACTCACAGAGG
>RFGQ01000676.1 GCA_003695865.1 Gemmatimonadota bacterium
AGCTTCTCCTTCTCGGTGTAACCGACGAAGTCGACCCGCTCCATGCGGTCGAGCAGCGGAGCGGGGATCCGGTCGATGTAGTTCGCCGTCGCGATGAAGAGCACCTCGCTCAGATCGAACGGGATGCCGAGGTAGTGATCGACGAACGTCGAGTTCTGGGCCGGATCGAGCACTTCGAGCAGCGCGGCCGAGGGGTCACCCTGGAACGACTGCCCGAGCTTGTCGACCTCGTCCAGCAGAAAGACCGGGTTCTTCTTCTTGGCCTGGCGCATGCCCTGGATGATCCGCCCGGGCATGGCGCCCACGTAGGTGCGGCGATGGCCGCGAATGTCGGCCTCGTCGCGTGCGCCACCCAGCGAGATGCGCACGTACTCGCGGCCGAGCGAGCGCGCGATCGACTTGGCGATGCTGGTCTTGCCCACGCCCGGCGGGCCCACGAAGAGCAGGATCGGCCCGCGGCCCGCGTGCGGGTCGATCGCGGGGGTCGCTGCGTCGCCGGTGGCGTCTGTGTCTCCGGCGGCGGCGTCCGGCCCGCCCTTGTCGGCGTCGGCGCCAGCGCCCGAGTGCTCATTCCCGTCAGCGTGGTCCGCCGAAGCGCCCTCGGGCCCCTCGTCCGCGGCCACGCCCACGTCGCCGTGCCCGTTCGCACCCTCGTCGACCGGCTCATCCGATGACGTCTCCGGTCCTTCGGGTCCGTCCTCGGCCCCGTCCGCGGCGCGCTCGAGTTGCAGCTTGCGCACCGCGAGGAATTCGAGGATGCGGTCCTTCACGTCCTCGAGCCCGTAGTGGTCTTCGTGCAGGATCTTCTCGGCCAGCGCCAGGTCGATCTTCTCTTCGGAGCGCTCGTTCCAGGGCAGCTCCGTCACCCACTCCAGGAACGTGCGGATCACCTGGTATTCGGCCGACTGCGGGCTGGTGCGCTCGAGCCGACGCAGCTCGCGCTCGACCTCGGCGCGCTGCTCCTCGTTCAGTTCCAGCGCCTCGACGCGCTCGCGCAGGTCTTCGACATCGCTGCGCTCGTCCTCGTCGCCCAACTCCTTCTGGATCTGGCGGAGCTGCTCGCGCAGCAGCATCTCGCGCTGGCGCTCCCCCAGCTCCTCCTGCACCCGCGCCTGGATCTCTTCCTGGGCGTCGATGCGGGCGAGCTCCCGCTCGACGGCGACCAGGGCCTGCCGCATGCGCTCCTCGTCGTCGAGCGTCTCGAGCAGACGTTGCTTGTCGGCGGTGGGCAGTTCGAGGTAGAAAGCGACCAGATCGGCGAACGCTCCCGGCTCGTCGACGCCCTGGATGAGCTGGTTGAGCGCCTCGGCCGGCACGCCGCGTCGGGTGCCCAGCTCCGCCGCGCGCTCGCGCAGCTCCCGGTCGAGGGCCTGGAAGGCCGGGTCGTCGGGGTTCGTGGGCTCCTGCCGCTCCATCTCGAGCAGCACGGCCCGGAGCATCTCCTCCCCCTCGGGCTGGTACGAGATGGCCTGCGCGCGGCCCTCGCCCTGCACCAGAAGCTGCACGCCGCCGCGCACCCGGTGCGTCTGGATGATGCGGACGACGGTGCCGACGTTGTACAGCACCTCGGGCACGGCCTTGTCGACGTTCTCGCGCTGCGCCACCGCGAACAGCCGGCGGTCGCCCTCGAGCGCCTCCTGGACCGCCTCGACCGTGCCGGGGCGTCCCGCCGAGATGGGCACGGCGACGCCCGGGTACACCACCGTGTCGCGCAGCGGCAGCACGGGAAGCACGTAGCGTTCACCCATGGTGATCTCTTTCCGGCCGGCCTCGGGGCCGGCGTTCTCGTCGTTCGTTCGACGGACCGAATCCACTTCGTTCATAGCTGATCGACCCGTGTGGGGACAGGTTCGAGCCTGTCGGCGGGCCAACCCCTGACTGCACGAAGCTTGCCACCGCACGTCCGCCTCAATGTGCCGGAAGTGCAGACTTCCTGCCAGATTGTCGGGTCGAACGGGCGCACGCTGGAGGCGGGGGCGCGCTGGCGCGCCCGCGCGGCTCCCCGCACCTTGGCTCCGACCGACCACACCCCCGCTCGACGAGGTCCCGATGCCATGGCCGCTCGCTCTCCGAATCCCTTCGCCGCCGCGGCGCTTCTCGCCGTCCTGTTCGCAGCGGGCCCCGCGGCCGTGAGCGCGCAGGCGTCGATGGCCGGGCGCTCGGTGGTCTACGCGCCGCACGGCGCGGCCGCCACCAGCCAGCCGCTCGCTTCGGCCGCCGCGCTGGCCGTGCTCGAGCGCGGGGGCAACGCGGTGGACGCGGCCGTCACGGCGGCGGCCGTCCTCAATGTGGTCGAGCCGCACATGACGGGCATCGGCGGAGATGCGTTCGCGCTCGTCTGGTGGGCCGAGGACGGCCGCCTGCACGGGCTCGACGCGAGCGGCCGGGCCGGCTCCGACATGAGCGTCGAAGCCCTACGCGCCGCCGGGCACGAGACCATGCCCTACCGGGGGGCCGCGGCGGTCACCGTGCCCGGCGCCCTGGCCGGATGGGCCGCGCTGCTCGAGCGCTACGGCACCATCACGCTGGCCGAGGCGCTCGAGCCCGCCATCCGTCTGGCCGAAGAGGGCTTTCCGGTGTCTCCGATCATCGCGCGCCAGTGGCGGGGTACGGCCGAGGTGCTCGCGCGCGACCCCGGCGCCCGCGCGACCTTCCTGATCGACGGCACCCGTGGCCCCGAGGCGGGCGAGTGGTTTTCGAACCCCGACCTCGCGCGCACCTTCCGGCGCATCGCGGCCGAAGGGCCGGGCGTGCTGTACGGGGGCGCGCTCGGGCGCGAGGTGGTCGACGGCCTTCGCGCGCTGGGCGGCCTGATCACCCTGGACGACCTCGCGCGACACCGGATCCGCTGGGTCGACCCCATCTCCGTGGACTTCCGGGGCTGGACCGTGTGGGAATTGCCGCCTTCGGGTCAGGGCGTGGCGGCGCTGCAGATGCTCGAACTGCTCGAGCCGTTCGACCTCGAGGCCATGGGGCACAACTCGGCCGCCTACCTGCATCACCTGATCGAAGCCAAGAAGCTCGCGTTCGCGGACCTCGCCCGTTACGTGGCGGACCCCGAACACATGGACGTGACCGTCGAGCAACTCCTCGACCCGGACTACGTCGCCCGGCGTCGCGCGCTCATCGATCCCGGCAATGCCCTCGACGATCCGGCGCCCGGCGACCCGGGCCAGGAGAGCGAGACCATCTATCTGGCGGTCACCGACCGCCACGGGAACATGGTCTCGTTCATCAACTCGATCTTCGAGTACTTCGGCTCGGGCGTCGTCGTCCCCGGCACGGGGTTCGCGCTGCAGAACCGGGGTGCCGGATTCACGATGGAAGAGGGGCACCCCAACCAGGTCGCGCCGGGCAAGAAGCCGTTCCACACCATCATCCCCGGCTTCGTCACCCGCGACGGAGAGCCCTGGATGACCTTCGGCCTGATGGGGGGCAGCATGCAGCCGCAGGGCCACGTCCAGTTCCTGCTCAACATGTTCGTCTTCGGTATGGACGTGCAGCAGGCCATCGACGCCGCCCGCTTCCGGCATCTGGGCGGGCGCAGGGTCGCGCTCGAGGGCCCGATCGGCGAGGACGTGCGGGAAGCGCTGCGCGCGCTCGGGCACGAGCCGCTCCCCGGCGACGCGGTCGCGTTCGGAGGCGCACAGGCCATCGTGCGGCTCACCCGGGGATGGGCCGCGGGATCCGATCCGCGCAAGGATGGTATGGCCGTAGGTCACTGAGCCGCCGCCGTGCGCCCGCACGCCGCACCGGTGCGCGGCGCACCCTTCGCCAACCGAGAGCCGATGAGCGGACGAGATTTCGAGATCCCGGCCGAGCGCCTGCCTCCGGGCTTCGCAGAGTCGATCGAGCGCGTGCCCGAGCAGCCTGCCGTCCCACGGCCCGCGGCCACGATCGTGCTGTTGCGCGACGGAGCGAGTGGGCCCGAGGCCCTGCTGCTGCGCAGGGTGCGTTCGAGCGGCTTCGTGCCGGGCGCCTACGTATTCCCGGGTGGACGCGTGGACGAGTCGGACGCGGACCCGGCCCTCGTCTCGCGTCTCGACGGCCTCACGCCCGCGCGGGCCGCCGAGCGCCTCGGCCTGCACGACGCCCATCCCCCGGCCGTCGCCTACTACCTCGCGGCGGTGCGCGAAGCGTTCGAAGAGACCGGTATCCTGCTTGCGCGCAGCCCGGGCGGCTCACCACCGCCCACGGCCGCCGAGAGCGCGGCGCTGCTCGCCGAGCGCGACGCGCTCCTGGCCGACGAGCGTCCCTTCGCCGAGGTCCTCGACCGTCTCGGCCTGCGCATCGACGGCAGCGTGCTGGAGTACGTGGCCCACTGGATCACGCCGCTCGTGGAGCCGCGGCGCTACGACACGCGTTTCTTCGCCGCCCAGGTGCCCCCTCACAGCGAAGCCGTGATCCATCCCTCGGAGATGACCGACGCCCGCTGGCTCACGCCCGAAGCCGCGCTCGCCGCCTGCGACGCCGGTGATCTGCCCATGGTCTTTCCCACCATCCGCACGCTCGAGCAGCTCGGCGGTTTCGCGAGCGTCCGTGAGGTGCTCGACGCCTTCGCACAGCGGCCCGTTCCCGCGATTCTGCCCCGCCTGGTGCGCACGCCGACCGGTGTGGGGCTGGAGGTGGAGGACGACGAACAGACCAGCGTCGAAGGAGCCGTAGAGGCCCCGCCATCGTCCCCCGAGGGTCACCTCCCCTAGGGACTCCCCTGGCTCACCTCCAGGTCCCCGGGGGCGTCCACCTCGATCTCGAGTTGGCCGTCATGATTCTCCACTCGTCCGTACACACAGACGACGCGATTGAGGTAGGCTTGCTCGGGCGCGACCGGGAAGTTCTCCCTGTTGGATCCCCATACAACCAGAGTCAGGCGTGATGGATCGGGGAAATCACGCCCGACGTTGAGAAATGTCGGCCGGCCAGGCACGGCCGGGAGGTACCGGGCACCCACGATCCGGCCGCGAATCTTAACCAGCTCCCCGAGATGCCGACCGGCCTCCGACCAGTCGACACCACCTTCGCAGAAGATCGACGCCTGGCCGACAGCGCCTGGAGGCGCCCCGCTTGCTTCGCTCCGACCACCGATCGGGTCCGCCGCCCGATCGGAGACCGTCGGTGGCGATTCGCTACCGCCGCCCCGGATCAGAAGCAGGATTACCGTGACCGTCACCAAGAAAACCACTGTGAAAGAAACGGCGATAGTTCTCATACCACGATTCTCCGACTCCGCCCGAGCAAGCTTGACTTCAACCTCACGCAGCGCCTGGAGTCGTTTCCTTTCCAATCGAGCCAGCTCTGCGGCGTCGGCCTCCGATAGTCCCGTTGTCGACGTCGCGTGGGGTCTCGCGGCTGCGGCGGCGACCGCACGCACCTTCCGGAGAGTGAGCGTAAGATGCCGCGCGCACTCTTCTGGAAACCTCCGCACCAGGCTGTTCGGGAAGCGAAGCACCGTCCAACCCCGGCTCGTAAGGTCGAGCTCACGGCGGCTCCACGCCATGAACTCGGTGCGTGTCATGCCCCGGCCCCTACCGGACTTGTCCCAACCGTCGACCTCGATCGCAATCCTTACGAGCGGCCCCTCCTCGATCGCGAAGTCGACTCGTCGCGCTACACCCTTGCCATCAGTGTACTCTCTCTGGCAACGAACGATGTCGGGGGAAAGCCCGGTGACGCGGGGAAGCACCTGCTCGGCGAAAAAGGCCTCGTACGCGGTCTGAAAACGAGGGCGGTTGTCGGCTAAGAAGTCTTCCCAACGCATAGGCGCAAGCCCCCGGCGGTACGGGAGATTCGTGCTCCGTCTCGGAGTGGGCGCCCGTTGGGCCAGGAGTACAATCGACCACTGTCCTCTCACGCATGCGGCCCGCGACCGAAGGGGATGAAATAATCTCGCGGTCGCGGCCGGGCTAGTCTCGCCCAAAGTGGGCACCGACGCCGAACCGGCCGACTAGACCGCGCCCCGCTCCAGGTCGAGCAGGCGCTGTTTGCGCCACAGGCCTCCGCCGTAGCCGGTGAGGCGTCCGTCGGACCCCACCACCCGATGGCAGGGGACGAGCACCGCGAGCCGGTTCGCCCCGTTCGCCCGCGCGACCGCCCTCACCGCGGCCGGACGGCCGAGCGCCGCGGCCACGTCGCCATAGCTGCGCGTCTCACCGTAGGGGATGCTGCGCAGCTCCCGCCACACGGCCTGCTGGAAGGGCGTACCCACCGGCTCGCAGGGGACCTCGAAGCGGCGCAGCCCACCCTCGAAGTAAGCGCGCAGCTCGTCCTCCAGGGTCCGCAGAACGTCGTTGTCGCCGGGCACGAAGGTGCATCCGGCCCTGCGCGCGAGCGTGCGCACCTGGGTCTCGAGCGCGCGGCGGTCGTGGAACTCGAGCAGCAGAACCGACCGCTCGTCGGCACCGGCCACCATCGGGCCGAGCGGCGTCGCGATGCGCCGTACCGCGACCCGCCGGGCGTCACGTACGGTCGAGGGCGCCGCCCCCAGCACCCGGCGAAACGCCTCGTTGAACGCGCTGAGTGAGTCGTAGCCGTGCTCGAAGGCGGCCACGGCCACGCCGCCTCCTTTCTGGATACGCCCCAGCGCGAGCCCCAGGCGGCGCGCCCGCTGATACGCGTGGAAGGTCATACCGTGGGTACGCTGGAACCAGCGCCGCACGCGCTCCGGCGTGAGCCCCAGGGCCCGCAGGTCCGCGTCGGTCCAGCGGCGCGACGGGTCCGCCTCGACCCGTTCGAGCAGGGAGCGCAGCCACCCGGGCGTCGCCCCGGCGGGCTCCAGCGGTCTGCAGCGCAGGCAGGGCCGGAATCCCGAAGCGAGCGCCTCCTGGGCAGAGGGAAAGAACACGACGTTGTGGGGCCTGGGACGACGAGCCGGACACGTGGGGCGGCAGAAGATTCCCGTGGTGCGCACCCCGGTGAAGAAGATCCCCTCGTAAGCCGCGTCGCCCCGCATGAATGCGTCGAGCATGGTGTCTCGGGGCGGCAGCGAGGGGCGGGGTCGGCTCATGAGCAACATTCTAGGGCCTCTCCTTTCGGGGTCCAGCGGCGCAGGCCGACGCGGCCGGTCCGCACCCCCACGATGTGCCGCTCACGCGGGGTGCTCCACCGGAATCCGGACGGCGAATCCGCTTGCCCGACCCCGTGGCGGAGGCCATCGTGAACCATGAGCCGCACACGCCCCGCCACCGGCGACGAGGTCCTCGCCGCGTTCCGCAGCCTCACCACCGCCCAGTACCAGGAGTGGAAGGTCACCGACCAGGCCCGCCTGCGCCGCTGGGAAGCGTCGTGGCTCGCCGTGTACGCGCCGCGCATCGTGGAGTGCGCGTGCTGCTACCGGCTGCCACCCTGGCTGCTCGCGTCCGTGGTGCTGGGCGAGGTGACCGCCATGACCACGGGCGAGCGCACGGCCGAGTTCCTCGGCCTCGGATCGAGCGTCGGGCTGGCACAGCTCACCGTCGACACCGCGATCAAGTACGGACTCACCCCCACGGCGGCGCGTTACTTCGATCACATGGCCCGCGTGGCGCGGCGCACACCCACTCAGGTGGGGAACGCCCGCCTGCGTCAGCGTGCGCTGATCCGCATCGAACTGCTGGACCCCGCAGTGAGCATCTGCGCTTCCGCCCGCTACCTCTCGCAGCTGCTCTCGCATGCGCACCTCGCCGGCCGTATCGGTCGCTACACCATCGATCGCACGGAGCCGTGGGGCGTCTTCGACTTCTCGGGGCTCGACATGGACGGATGCCCCATCGACGTCGCCGCCGCGTCGCAGCATCCGGACCTCACCGAGCGCCGCATCCGGGTCGCCAAATTCTTCGGTGCGGCGCACAACGACGACGCGCTTTCCGGCTTCAGGCTGGGCATCGGGCTCACGCAGGGCGAGAACGCCGGCAACATCGCCGACGACCTGATCGGGTTCGGGTTCATCACCCGCTTCGGGCTGGAGGACTGCGAATGTCCCGAGCCGGCGCCGGGCACGTCCGTGCCCTCGGGCGGAGCCCCCCAACCGC
>RFGQ01000063.1 GCA_003695865.1 Gemmatimonadota bacterium
GCGGTCTACCGCTTCACGCCCGCGCTGAACCGCGACAAGGTGGTCGAGGTCTGGGTGAAGCTGCCCGTGCGCTTCGAATCGCGCTGACCGGGGCGGCCGGCGCCGGCGAGCGGTTCCAACCCTTCGCGCCCCGACTCGTCCAAGGAAGGCGGACCCCGCCGCAACGACGTGAAGCAGGAGGTGGACATGAGGCGCTGCCCGCACGGGCGCTGGTGGCTACCGGGTGTGCTCGGGCTCGCGCTGGCCGCCGCACCCGTCACCGCCCAGACCGACGCCCTCCCCTTGCAGGCCGGTATCACGGGGTCCACGCCCGCCGCCCCCGAGCTCAACCCGACGGCCATGCTGGCTCGCGCGGACGTGCAGGCGCTGATTCTGCGGCTGGCCGCCGGCCCGCTTGCGGCCGCCGAGGTCACGCGAGCCCTCGAGTCGACGCCGTTCTCGCCCGACGACCTGGTCCGGGTCGGGCTGCTTCGCGAAGAGCAGGGCTTCTACCGCATCGACTTCACGCTGCTCACGGTCGAGGACCAGCTCCAGATTCTGCGCGCGGCCGAGCCCCTGGCACGCAGCCTGGCGGACGCGGTGCTCGCACGAGCGGAAACGCTGAGGGCGCTGGCCGAGGCACGTCCGCACCCCGGGGTGTCGACGCGCTACGTCCTCTACATCCTCGGAGGCTGCTTCTCGCTCGACTGGGACGGACTCGACCTCACGCGTGAGCGCGGCTACCGAGAAGGCCCCCAGCGCGTGATCGAGGGCAACGCGTTCACGCCGTGGGCCAAGGTGCGCGGCGCCGACATCTCGCTGCGGGGCCTCTACTGGGGTAGCCACAACGAGGCGGCCACAGCGTTCACGTTCACGACGTTCGGGGATCACGACGCGCTGCCCCGGAGAGGTCTGCCCGACGCCGCCTGGCGCGGCGAGGCGCCCTTCGCCGACGACGTGTCGGGTCTGGATCGCATCGCCGCCGTCCTGGCCGGGCTTCGGGACGGACCCACCACCGTCGCGGACCTGGCGCGGGCGACCGACATGGCCGCCGCGGACCTGGACGGCCTCCTCGACGACCTCGCCGCTCTCGGGTACGTGGAGCGGACCGGAAACCGGGTCCGGGCGCGCGTGCTCGTGCTGACCCGGGAAGACCGGCCGATGGTCGAGGGCGTGCGGCACGAGCTGCGCCGCATCGCAGGCGCCTGGCACGAGCGTCACTACGACGACATCCGCGCTCGCCTCGCGGGCCTCACGCCCGTGCGACAGGGCGTGA
>RFGQ01000677.1 GCA_003695865.1 Gemmatimonadota bacterium
GCTGGAGGCCGGCCTCGTGCGCTCCAAGAACGTGACGATGCAGCTCACCAAGAACGTCGGGCTGTTCTCGCTGGCCGCGCTCTTCGCCACACTGGGCCCCGCGGCGCGCGGGACCCTCGACTCCGCGGGGCGCGCGATCGGCCTAGGGGTGCTGACGGCCCTGCCCCTTTACGGCGCCGGATCGCTGCTCGGCCTGCTCGCCGGCCGCGGGCAGGCACATGCGGCCGCGGCCTGCGCGGGCGCGGCCGTGGGGACGGCGCTGGTCGGCGGGTGGGCGCTGGTGGCCCTGGGGCCCGCCGCCGTCACCTTTCTGGTGGTGGTCGTGCTGCTCGGCATCGCGCTTCTCGCGCCCGAGCCCGAGGCAGGGCCCCACGCCGCGGCCGCGGTGTCGGCCCCGATCGGGGCTGCGCGCGACGGACCACCCGCCGATTCCGAGGAGGTCGGCGAGCCGTGATCGTCGCGCACCTTTCCGATCTCCATTTGGGCTTCCAGGCGTACGGGCGCGTCGACGAACGCGGCCGCAACCTACGCGAGGCGGACGTGGCCGCGGCCTTCCACGCCGCCGTCGACGCGATCATCGAGATCGCGCCCGACGTGGTGGCGATCGCGGGTGACGTGTTCGATCACGCGCACCCCGCCCCCCGCGCGCTGGTCGACTTCTCGCACGGTCTGGCGCGCCTGCGCGAGGCCCTCCCGGACTGCCCTGTGGTGATCGCGGCGGGCGCGCGCGACACACCTCACGGAGCGGACGCGCCCGGCGTGCTCGACGCGTTCGCCCCACTCCCCGGCGTGCACGTGGCCACGACCGAAGCTCGCTCCCTGCGGCTGCTCGACGGAGATCTCGAGGTGTGGCTGTTGCCCCACAGGGCCGTGTTGGCCGCGGGCCGCGAGGTCGTGCGTCCTGGGAATGGCGCGGCCCGTACGCTGTTGGTGGCCCACGCGCTCGCCGACCCGGGCCGTGGGCCGAAGATCCGGGAGCGGGAGTGGTCTTACGTCGCGTTGGGCGGCCGCCACCGGCGCACACGTTGGCGCGAGCGCGTCCACGACGCAGGGTCGCTCGAGCGGGTGGGTCCCGCGCCCTGGGAGGAGGCGGCCGAGGAAAAGGGATTCCTGGTGGCGGACCTCGAGCAGGGCACGGTCGAGTTCCGCCCGTTGCCCGGTCGGCCCGTGGTGGCGCTCGCCCCCATCGACTTCGATCCCCAGCGTCCCGACCGCCTTCGCGAGCGTGTGGTCGAGGTGCTCGAGGAGTTGCCCGGCGGCATCGACGACAAGATCGTGCGCCTGCGTGTGCGTGGCCTCGGGGCCGACGAGTTCCCGCGCATCCAGGGCATCCTTGCGGGGTACAGAGCCAGGGCGCTGCACCTCGAGGTCGAGGTGACCGA
>RFGQ01000064.1 GCA_003695865.1 Gemmatimonadota bacterium
GCGACGAGGTGATCCTGCCCTCGCACACCTTCGTGGCGACGGGCAGCGCCGTTGCGATGGTCGGCGCGACGCCGGTCTTCGCCGACGTGGGCGAGGACCACATGATCGATCCCGATCACGTGGCGTCGTTGGTGACGGAACGCACGCGGGCGCTCCTTCCGGTGCAGCTCAACGGCCGTACCTGCGCGATGGATCGGCTGGGAGCGATCGCCGAACAGCACGGTCTGCTCCTCTTCGAAGACGCGGCCCAGGGGTTGGGCTCGGCGTACCGGGGCCGGCGCGCCGGCAGCTTCGGGCTCGCGGCAAGCTTCAGCTTCTATCCGGCGAAGCTCCTGGGCTGTTTCGGCGACGGTGGGGCCATCGTGACCGACGACCAGGGCCTGGCGGCGCGGCTTCGCGGGCTGCGCGATCACGGCCGGGTGGCTGGCCACGACGTCGCGGAGTGGTCCTTCAACAGCCGGCTCGACAACGTGCAGGCGGCGGTGCTGTCGCTCAAGCTCGCGCGTTTCGACGAGGCGATCGCGCGACGCCGGACGGTGGCCAGGCTGTATCATGAACGCCTTGTCGAGGCCTTCGCCGACCGCGAGGGCTTCGTGCTGCCGCCTCCGCCAGCGGACGACGGGGACCACTTCGACGTCTATCAGAACTACGAAATCGAGGTCGGCCCGGGACGAGACGAGCTCAAGGCCTTCCTCGCCGAGCGGGGGATCGGCACGATCGTGCAGTGGGGAGGCAAGGCGATCCACCAGTTCGAGGCGCTCGGGTTCTCCGACGTACATCTGCCGGTGACCGAACGCGTGATGGCCCACTCGCTCCTGCTGCCCATGAACACGTTCGTCTCCGACGACGACGTGCACTACGTGGCCGATCAGATCCTCGCGTGGATGGAGGGGCGGTGAGCGACTGGTCTCTGGGGGATCTGGCCGACCCGCGCCGGTACCACGAACCCGTCGACGTGACGGCCGACGCGGCCGATGAACTGCTCCAGGCGCTGCGGACCATGAAGCGGATCCGGCGGGCCGAGGAGGTGATCGGCGATCTGGTGACCGCGGGCGAGGTGCGCTGCCCCTGTCACCTCGCAATCGGGCAGGAGGCCTGCGCCGCGGGGGTGGCGCTGGCGCTCGACCCGGGACGCGACCGTGCGTTCGGGGCACACCGCTCCCACGGACATTACCTGGCGCTCGGCGGCTCGCTCGAAGCGCTCTTCGCCGAGATCTTCGGCCGGGCGAGCGGCTGTTCGGGCGGCATGGGCGGATCGATGCACCTGATCGCGCCCGAACGTGGCCTGCTCGGCACCGTTCCCATCGTGGGGGCGACCGTGCCGCTTGCCGTGGGCGCCGCCCTGGCGGCCCGTCTCGACGGCTCCGATGCCGTTGCCGTGGCGTTCTTCGGCGATGGCGCCGCGGAAGAGGGGGTGGTGCAGGAGTCGCTCAACCTCGCGGCGTCCGAGCGCCTGCCGGTGCTGTTCGCCTGCGAGAACAACCTCTTCAGCAGCCATCTGCACATCGCGCTGCGTCAGCCGGCCGATCGGGTGGCACGCTTCGCCGAGGCGCACCGGATCGCGCACGCGACCGTCGACGGGAACGACGTCACGGCGGTGCGCGACGCTGCGCGCCAGAATCCGGGGCATCCATTGCGAGATGGGCGGATCCTGATCTCCGACTTCCTCTGACTGAGCGGCAA
>RFGQ01000678.1 GCA_003695865.1 Gemmatimonadota bacterium
GCCGAGGCCGGCGAGTGCAGCGCGAAGACCGCGCCCTGCGGGTCGACGCAATGCGCCACGCGGTCGCCTCCCGGCACCTCCATGGGTCCGTTGAGCACGCGCCCTCCGCCCTCGTTCACCGCGGCGAGCGCGGCTTCGAGATCGGGCACCTGCACGTAGAACAGCCAGTGGCACACCGGCACCTCGGGCATCTTGTCGAACATGCCGCCCACCGTCACACCGTCGGGGCCCGTGGCGAACATCTGGTAGGTGCCCATGTCGCCCATGTCCATGGCCTCGGTCTTCGTCCACCCGAAGAGGGTCGCGTAGAAGTCCCAGGCCTGCTCCCAGCCCTCGGTGTGAAGCTCGTGCCACGACACCTCGCCCATCTCCGCGGGCGGCGCGTGACCGGGCGCCTCGCCCGCCGGACGGTACACCGCGAAGACCGCGCCCTGCGGATCGCGGAGCACCGCCAGACGGCCCACCTCGGGCACGTCCATGGGCCCCATGAGCACGCCTGCGCCCATGCCCTTCGCCTGCTCGACCGTGGCGTCCACGTCGTCGGTCGCGACGTAGCCCAGCCAGTGCGGCGGCGCACCTGCGGCCACCGCCTCGTCGGGCAGGCGCATCAGACCGCCCAGCGACGCCTCGCCGTTCATCCAGACCGTGTAGGGTTGATCCCCCACCTCATAGGGCGCCGAGCCCCACCCGCACACCTTCGCGTAGAAGGCCTCCGCCGCCCCGGGCTCCGTCGTCATCAACTCGTACCAGACGAACCGCCCCTTCACTTCCTCCGCCATGTTCTCTCCCCGCGATCCGGGTTTTCTGGTCAGCCCCTCGGAGGGGCAAGGAGCTTGCAAGATGCAAGCATCGGGGAGCGTGCGCCAGAGCGGTGCCGCAAGCCGGAGGGCGCGGCCTCCGACGCTCGCGGGTCGGCGCCGTGAGCCTCCCCTCGTGGCGCCGCTCCGCGCCCGAGCGAAGCCCCTGCCCCCCACCGCGCACCCCGCTTGCCACCCGGCCAACCGGGCTTCAGGTTGGCGCCGCGAGCACCTTCCCGGAGGGTATCACCCCCGCCCACCCGCGCGGGAAGCGACGCGGCGGGCGGTGGACCGGCGGCCGGCGCCGCGGCGACGACAGGGCGCCGGGAACACGACGGAGGCAGACCCATGCGACAGGCCGTCGCCGATGTGGAGCGGGAGTACCGGCGCCTGCGCGACATGGCCGAGCGTTCGCTCGCCCAGATCGACGACGAGGCGTTCTTCCGGACGAGTTCTCCCTGGGCGAACAGCCCGGCCGTGATCGTCAAGCACATCGCC
>RFGQ01000679.1 GCA_003695865.1 Gemmatimonadota bacterium
AGATACGACAGCACCACCGAGAGCATGAGCGGCAGCACGATCTCGTAGTTGTCCGTCATTTCGAAGAGGACGACGATCGCCGTGACCGGAGCGTGCGCGGCTCCCCCGAACACCGCCGCCATGCCCACGAGCGCGTAGGCGCCGGGAGGCGCCGTCCATGCGGGAAACCATCCGTGTACGAGTAGCCCGAACGCTCCACCCGCCATGGCGCCGATGAACAGCGCGGGCGCGAACACGCCCCCCGATCCGCCGGCCGCGAGCGTGATCGAGGTCGCGAGCATCTTGAGCAGGACGAGCAGGAGCATCGTGCCCAGCACGAGCCCGCCGTGCAGGGCCAGTTCCACCCCTTCGTGGCCGACGCCGAAGATGTGCGCGCTGCCGAAATACCCGAGGGCGCCGACCGCCAGGCCGCCCGTCAGCGCCTTCGCCCACCACGGGGCGCGCCACCCGTCGAACAGGTCTTCGAAGCCGTAGATCACGCGCGTGTACACGACGGCGAGCGCACCCATCAGGACGCCCAGCACCACGTACAGCGCGAATTCGCGCTCGCTGGCCAGCGTGAAGGGCTGCACCAGCTCGAAAGCGGGCGCGCGGCCCAGCGTGGCCTGTGTGAAGGCCGTGGCGGTCATCGAGGCGATCACCACGAGACCCAGCGAGCGGGCGGCAAACGAAACCAGGATGACTTCGACGGCGAACATCACCCCGGCGACGGGTGCGTTGAACGTGCCACCGATGGCCCCTGCGGCCCCCGCGGCCACGAGCACGCGGAGCTGCTCGGGCCCCATGCCGACCGCCTGGCCCACCGTGCTCCCCAGCGCCGACCCGATCTGCACGATGGGGCCCTCGCGCCCCACCGAGCCCCCGGTGCCGATCGAAAGCGCGCTGGCGAGCGCCTTCACGATCGCCACCCGCGGGCGGATGCGCCCCCCCTTGCGCGCGACCGCGTACTGCACCTCGGGCACGCCGTGCCCGCCTGCTTCCGGCGCGAAGCGCCGCACCATCCACGCCACGATCACCATGCCGACGGCGGGGACGACCAGGGCGTGCGGCCCCACCCCACCGGCGCCGCCCCCGAGCCCCACGGCATCGGCC
>RFGQ01000680.1 GCA_003695865.1 Gemmatimonadota bacterium
GGCGATGTACCACTTCATCTCGGGCTACACCGCGAAGGTCGCCGGGACCGAGCGCGGGATCACCGAGCCCGTGGCCACGTTCAGCGCCTGCTTCGGTGCGCCGTTCCTGCCGAGGCACCCGGCGGTCTACGCCGAGATGCTCGGCGAGCGTCTGCGTGAGCACGGCGCTCGGGTATGGCTGGTGAATACCGGGTGGACGGGCGGCCCCTACGGCGTGGGCAGCCGCATGAAGCTCGCCTACACGCGGGCGATGGTATCGGCCGCCCTCGCCGGCGCGCTCGACGAGGTGGCCACCGAGCCCGATCCGGTCTTCGGCCTGGCCATCCCCGTCGAGGTGCCGGGCGTACCGAGCGAAGTGCTCAGGCCGCGCGAGACGTGGCCCGACGGTGAGGAGTACGACCGCGCCGCGGCGAAGCTGGCGGGCATGTTCCGCGAGAACTTCGAGCGCTTCGCCGACCGCTGCTCGCCCGAGGTGGTGGCGGCCGGACCGCGCTGAGGGCCGGGCGGCCGGGCCACACGCCCGGCGGTGCCGCCTAGCCCCGCCCGGGCGCACCGCCCGGGCGGCGCGAAGGGGTAGGGGAACGAACCTGGAATCGTCGAGCCCCCCGGCAGTCCGATCCAGGCCGCACCCTACCCCTTCTGCGCATATGTACTCCGCCGCCCCGGGTTCATTACGGGGAGCGTCGCCGTCACGCCGTCTCGGGGGGCGGCACGCCGTAGGCGGCGCGGCGCCTAGGCAACCACCCTGCGGCGGCCCAATGCGGCCGCGACGGCGGCGCATGCCAGGCAGGCGAGCAGGCTGAGCCCGGCCGACAGGGGGCGGGGGGCGGGCCCGGCGACGATCGCGTCGTAGCGGCGCAGGTACGCGCTCCGCAGCCATGCTTCGGGCGTGATGCCGAACGCGGCCGCGAAGGCGGGGGCCGGATCGTCGGCCGAGCGCCAGAAGCGGGCGAAGGCGTCGTCTCCGGAGTCCCGGGCGAGGTCGGCGAGGAGCGTCCAACCCAGCCCGATCCGGCCGGGCAGACCCACCGAGGCGAGTCCGACCGGCCGGAGCGGCGCGCGGGACTCTGCATCCGGGAGGCGCCACTCGCGGGAGCCCGACGCGGGGAACAAGAGCGAACGGCACGCGTCGTCCCGCCCGGCGAGGCACGCCTTCGCCGCCGGCTGCGCGGCCAGGCGCAGGTCCCGGACCGCGCGGGGTTCGCGTTCGCCGTCCCTCGGAGCCGCGGGTCTCCACCACCGCACCAGTTCCCACGCCCCGGCGTCCAGCCAGGCACGGATCCGCGGTCCGGGTTCGCCGAAGCGCGCGATGGCGCCGCACGGTCCGGTCCAGTCGGCGAGCTGGGCGCGGCGCAGTACCGCCTCGGCACGGAAGTGGGCCGGAGAGCGGTTGTAGTAGCGCAGCACGAAGCAGCGAGGCCCGTCGGGGCCCGGCTCCATGAAGAACTCCACGTCGTTGGGCCAGGACCGGCTCTCGGCCGCGGCCGCCTCGCGATCGATCAATGCCAGCACGATCGTGGCGTCCTCCGCCCGGCGATCGGAGGGCGCCGGGACGCGAGCTGCGAGGCTCGCCGCCACGGTCTCGTCCACGAGCCCGTCGGGAGCGAACACGCGCACGCGCCCCGTCCCGGCCGCCTCGTCCAGGCGCGCGGCAAGGCTGTCGAGCCACCGGCGGCGGGCAAGCTCGGTGTACAGTCCGTTCAGCTCGATGAGCGGCCGGCGGGCGATGCCCTCGAGTTCCTGCACGGTGGCCTCCCACCGCCAGGTGTCCCGTACGACGACTTCCGCCGTCGTGGAGGCCTCCTGGGCGAGCGCCGGACCCCAAGCGGGCGGGTTCAATGCGAACGTGCCCGCCAGCGTCATCAGGCTTGCCAGCAGGACCGTCCACAGGATCATCGGTCGCGCCATCGGGTGCTCCTTCGCGCGGCGGCCCCGAGGATCAGAATCCACAGGCCGGCCGCGGCAGAGAGGGGGATCGCCTCGGTGCGGGGCCGGGGCCGGGCGGCCAGCACGCGGTCGCGCCAGCGCGCCGCGAGCGTCTCGATGTCGAGGCCCGAGAGGACGCCGAGCGCTTCGGCCGGCGCGGCGTTGGTGGCGACGCGGCTGAGGCGCTCGTGGGCGTCGGGTCCTGCCAGTTCCAGGGCGAACGTGAGCAGGTCCTGCCGAGCCAGTCCGTCGAGCGGAGCGGCCGCGAGCGGCACGGACAGGCGTTCGCGCAGCAGGGCGAGACAGGCCCGGTCGTCCGCTTCGTCGAGGCACGCGGCCCTGCGGGGACCGAGGGCGGCTTCCGTGATGCGCCTACGGACGATCTCGCGGCGCTGGACCGGCGTATAGAGACGCCGCCAGGGGTCGGCCCCGCCCGAGGAGAGGGCGAGCGCGTCCAGGCAGGCGGTGTCGTCCCCCTCCACGCAGCGCGCCACGGGAATCAGCGGTGAGGAGACGAGCGTGCGGTAGAGACGACGCCGGGTCTCGGCCTCGACGGAGCCGGGGAGCGGCCCGCCGCCGGCCCATTCAGCCAGGCCGGGCGGGAGCGCCGCCCTCATGAGGCGCGACATGGCGTGGCCCACCGCCGTCTCGGCCATCCATGGAGAGTCCAGCGCCCACAGGGCGACCGCATCGGCTCCCACCGGCGCGGGCACCGCGAGAAATAGATCGGCGTCGGGCGGGACGAGGGCCGGCGCGTACGCGCCGAAGCCCGCCCACGCCCTGGCGGCGACCGCCCTGGCGCGCCGGGCGCGAGCGGCGGGCGTGTGGACTCGCCACGGGCCCACCCGCACGTCGAGGGGGTGCAGATGATCTTCGAGCCGATGGCGCATGTCCCGGCGGGCGTGGGCGACTATCGTGTCCATCGCGGCCACGTGTCGGGCGGCGCGTTCGGCACGAGGTCCGAGCGCCTCGATGTCGCGGAGGATCTCGGCCTCGCTGCGGACGTCGGCCGAGGAGCGAACGCCCTCCGTGGTCTGGCCGTGAAGTGGTCCGCCCGCAGCCGCCGTCAGGCACACGAGGGCGAGCAGTGCTCCACGGCGCGTAGCCGTTGCGTGCCTAGACATCGATCAACATCCAGTTGCCGGTGAGCACGTGGAACGGCCCGGGCCACGACGAGAGTGCGTCCCACAGCCACGGCGTCAGGTGGAAGTTGAAGCCGGTCAGGTTCGCGCTCAGATAGTCCGTGGCGAGGGATCCGAACACGAGCAGCAGGACCAGGCCCGCCAGCGTCGCCACCGCCGTGCGCATCGTGCCGGCCGCGAACGCGAACAGCAGGGCGAAGCCGAACAGCGAGGCGAGCAGGAAGCGGAACGTCAGCCAGTCGGGGTAGGCCCGCAGCCCGGACGGCAGCTCGACCACCGCGACGGCGATGTGGCTCCCCGCCCAGAACGCGGCGGTGGGCGCCAGCAGGAACAGCGCGCCGGCCGCCGCCTTGAGCGCCACGTAGCGGTCGCGCTTCACCGGCAGCGACAGCGGGTAGACGTGCTCCACCTGATGGTCCCACGCCCAGGCGCTCAGGGCTGTAGCCACCCCCACCAGGAACGCGAGCAGCGGGAACAGGGGCAGGAGCACCTGCATCTGCGTGAGCACGACCTCCGCCATGGGCGCCAACGGGTCGGCCCTGCCCGTAAGCTTCGGCATGCGACTCACGGCGAGTAGCGGCAGTCCGAAGGCGGCCGCGATGAAGGGGAGGAGCGGCCAGCGGGTGGCCTTCCACTGAACGCGAAGGATCTCTCTGAACATCACAGGCTCCCTGCTCCGTTTCCGTATCCGTTGTCGCCGGGCCTGGCAGTGCGCAGCAGCTCCACGAACCCTTCCTCGAGGTCCAGGTCCACGACGTCCTGCAGCGTGGCGCCGATGCGCTCGAAGTAGGAGCACGCCCGGCCCTGCCAGCCGCGCACGACCCAGGTCTCGGTCGGCTCGTGCCGGTCCACGAAACGGCGCGAGAGCACGCGGAAGGGCGCGTCGCTCGTGTCGACCGGCGGATTCACCACCCGGATGCGTTTGATGCCGTTCTTGAACTGCTCCATGGGCAGCTCGGCGACGAGCCCCCCGTCGTCCACCACGCCCACCCAGTCGCAGATGCGCTCGAGCTCGTGCACCAGGTGGCTCGAGATGAAGACCGTGGCGTTGGTGTGCGAGACGTAGTCGAGGACGGCGGTGAGCACATCGCGGCGCACGACCGGGTCGAGCCCGTCGGTCGGTTCGTCGAGGACGAGCAACTCGGGCCGCTGCGCGATCGCCAGCAGAATGAGCAGCTTGCCCTTCTCGCCCTTCGACATGCGCCGCACCGGCCGGCGGGGGTCGAGGCGCAGCCGCTCGACCAGTTCGAAGGCCCACTCGTTGTCCCAGGTGGGGTAGAACGCCGCGTGATAGCGCAGGGTCTCGGCGACGGTGAGTCGCGGGTACAGGTGCGGGCGCTCCGGTACGTAGCCGACGCGGGCCAGCACGCGGTCGGCTGCCGAGGGCATGGGCTGGCCGAGCACCTCGATGCGCCCTGCCAGCGGGCGCAGCAGGCCCATGAAGAGCCGGATCGTGGTGGTCTTCCCCGAACCGTTGGGTCCGAGGAAGCCGTAGATCGAGCCCTCAGGAACGCTGAGGCTCAGGTTCCGGATCCGAAACGATCCGGCCCTGAAGTCGATCCCGTCGAGCTGAATCGCGTAGCTCATGGTCCTCGAGGTCGAGTTCGGTGTGGAGGGCGGCAACCAGGTCGGCGCGCGAGATGCCGAGCCGGGCGGCCTCGGTGATCAGGTCGCGAACCAGCGCCAACGCCTGCTCGGCGCGCTGCGCGGCCCGCACGCGGCCGGGCAGTTCGTTGACGAAGGTGCCCGTGCCGTGACGCGTGCTGACGAACCCGTCCCGCTCGAGGTCGCGGTAGGCGCGGACCACCGTGGCCGGGTTCACGCGAAGCTCGGTCGCCATGCGGCGGACGCTGGGCAGCGCGTCGCCCGGGCACAGCTCCTCGGCTGCGATGGCCAGCCGGATGCGCTGCGCGATCTGCTCGTAGAGCGGCGTGGGGCTGCGCGGGTCGAGGGATTCGAACATGGCTTCGGTGTGTGGGTGTATCAATTATCTAATACAGTGATACGGTCGGTCCGCCGGCTTGTCAAGCGCCGTGTGGACGGGCAGGATCAGGCCGGACCGGCTCAGGAGGTGTGAGTGACATGAGGGCACTCGGAACGGACGCTCCCCGGGGGGCGGCAGTGCGCGGACGCCGTGCCGTGACGGCGCTCGCTGTGGCGGCGCTGCTCGCCCTCGCCCCGTCCCACACGGCCGCTGCTGCGGTCGCGCCTGTGCAGACGCGCCCCGGTCCGGCGATGGCCGATACGCCGCGCGCCCGGCCCGCGCCGCCACTCCGGCAGCAGGCGGAGGAGCGCCGGGCCTGGGTGGAGGCGCGCCTCGAAGGCGTGTTGCCGGCGCTCATGGAGCGCTACGACGTCGACATGTGGGTCCTCTCGATGCGCGAGTACGCCGAGGATCCCGTGTTCTGGTCGATCGTGGCGCCCACGACCTTCGCGGCCCGGCGCCGCTCGATTTACGTGTTCACCCGGCGTCCGGACGGGAGCGTGGAGCGTCTTGCCCTGGGTGGCGGATCGCAGGACGGGCTCTACGAGGTCGTGCGCTCGGCGCGGGCGGCTCCGGGCGGCGGAGAGGCCGAGCTGTGGGGCGGCGAGCAGTGGGCGCTGCTGCACCAGGTGGTGGCCGACCGCGACCCCGGCACGATCGTCCTCAACATCGATCCCGAGCACGCGTTCGCCGACGGCCTTCACGCGGGCGAGCGCGAGGCGCTCGAGCGTGCGCTCGGCCCGTACGTGGAGCGCGTACGGCGCGAACCGCGTCTTGCAATCGACTACCTGGCGATCCGCGTGCCCGAGATGCTGCCCCGCTACATCGAGATGCAGCGCACGGTGCACGCGCTCATCCGCGAGGCATTCTCGCTGCGGGTGATCGAGCCCGGGGTGACCACCACCGACGACGTGGCCTGGTGGCTGCGCGAGCGGGTGCGAGAGCTTGGCATGGCCGTGTGGTTCCACCCCTCGGTGGGCGTGCAGCACCCCGGGGACGGACTCGGGTGGACCGAGGGCGTCATCGGCCGGGGCGATGCGCTCTGGGTCGACTTCGGGATCGACCTCATGGGGCTCAAGACCGACACCCAGCACCTCGCCTACCTGCCCCGTGAGGGTGAGGAGCGCGTCCCCGAAGGGCTCGAGCGCTGTCTTGCGGCATCGAATCGGCTGCAGGACATCGTGCTGCGCCACCTGGAGCCCGGGCGCACCGGAAACCAGATCCTCGCCGACGTGCTCGCCCAGATGCGCGCCGAGCGGATCGACGGCACGGTCTACACCCATCCCATCGGCGACCACGGCCACGGCGCCGGCCCGCTGATCGGCCGCTGGGACGACCAGGACGGCGTGCCGGTGCGCGGCGATGTCGTGCTGCGTCCTTCCACCTGGCACTCGGTGGAGCTGCAGGCGACCGTGCCCGTGCCCGAGTGGGGCGGCGAGCCGCTGAGCTGCCGGCAGGAGGAAGAGGCCCTGGTCGACGCAGAGGGGCGGGCGCGTTGGATCTATCGCCGCCAGGCCGATTGGCACCTGGTCCGTTGAGCCTCACGTGAATAGGATCGGTGCTCGCCGGGCTCCCCCCGGGCCGGAGCGGAGCCACGTCCGCCGGGATCGCCTCTGCCGCGGGCGCGCTCCGGGCAGCCGGCGTTCTGCCGAGGGGGCCGGCATACCCACGTCTCGACCCGAGGAGCGCGCATGGCCTACTGGCTGATGAAGTCCGAGCCCGACGTGTATTCGATCGACGACCTTGCCCGCGACGGCACGACGTGCTGGGACGGCGTGCGCAACTTTCAGGCGCGCAACCACATGAAGACCATGAAGGTGGGCGACGAGGTGCTCTACTACCACAGCCGCCAGACGCCTCCGGCGGTGGTCGGCCGGGCACGCGTGGTCCGCGAGGCATATCCCGACCACACGCAGTTCGACGCGTCGTCGAAGTACCACGACCCCAGGGCGAGCGCCGACGCGCCGCGCTGGTTCATGGTCGACATCGAGTTCGTCGAGAAGTTCGAGCGCCCGGTGCCGTTGCCCGAGCTCAAGACGGTCCCGGCACTCGCCGACATGGTGCTGCTCAACAACGCCCGCCTGTCGGTGCAGCCCGTGCGCCCCGAGGAGTGGCGGGCGGTGCTCGACCGGGCCCGGTAGACGCCGCACCGCCCCCCCTGTGTCGGGCGTTCGCCGGTCCTCGCTCTGCTACGTCCCCTCTTCTTCCGGGTTGGACCCGCAGCACGCCGGGTTCCTCCCGGCGCTCGTGGTCAACGCGGGGCCGCGCCGTAGTGTCTACGGTGGGAGGAACGCATCCATGCCGGCCCGGTCGTGGGCCGCGAGAACAGGAGTCCCGTTGTGAGTGGTTTCGGACGACGTGTGGTGGTTGTGGGGGCGGCGGCCCTGGTCCTGTCGGTCCCGCGGCCGGGTTCGGCGCAGATCCCCGACGAGTTCACCAACCTGAAGGTGCCGCCCGAAGACATCGAGCAACGCGACCTGCTGAACGTGATGCGCGGCTTCTCGATCGGGCTCGACGTGCGCTGCACCTACTGTCACGTGGGCGAGGAGGGGCAGCCGTTGAGCACCTACGACTTCGCCTCGGACGAGAAGCCCGAGAAGCGTAAGGCGCGGGAGATGATGCGCATGGTGAACCATATCAACGAGACGGTGCTCACCGCGTTGCCCGACCGCAGTGAGCCCAACGTCTCCGTGACGTGCGCCACCTGCCATGCGGGGCGCCCCCGGCCGAGTTCTCTGGAAGAAGAGATGATGTGGGCCTACGAGGACGGCGGTGTCGAGGCACTGACCCGGCGCTACCGGGAACTCCGTGAGCGGTACTACGGGCTGGGGACGCTGAACTTCGGTTCGGCGCCGCTCGACAACGTGGCCCAGATGCTCGGCGGCCCCCCGCGGCAGGACCTCGAGGCTGCGCTCGCGGTCACGGACCTGAATCTCGAGTACCATCCGGACTCGGGCACGACGCTGACGCTGCGCGGGCAGGCGCTCGCGGGTCTGGGGCGCACCGACGAGGCCATCCGGTCGCTCGAGCGTGCCCTGGAGCTGAACCCGCGCAACCGCTTCGCCGAGCGGCTCCTTCAGCAGCTCCGCGGCGGCGGATGAGGACGGCGTCCGAACGTCGCCGCTAGCGGACCGTCGCGCCGGGAGTCGAGCCGGCGGTGCCCGCCGCCTCCGCCATCCAGGTCTCGATGGGGGTGGTACGCTTCAGCTCACGCGGACGCAGCCGAAACCAGCGCGCGACCAGCAAGGTCTCGGCCGCTTCTTCGGGGCGCAGGCCGGCGGGACCGGCGTCGGGTTCGCCCAGTACGCGTTCGATGCGTGCGCAGGCGCGTCGCCTCGCCGCCGCACTGCGGGGGTGCGGCAAGTCGTCCCGGATGCGGCCTCGGCGGATCACGTAGATGCGGTCGTCGCCCGCGAAGCCGGGCACCCGGTAGACGAACGAGAGGCTGGCGACCCGTCCGCGGAAGGCGGCGAGCTGCTGCTGGAACGACGCCAGGCGTTCGAGCCGGTCGCGGAGCTGCGCCGCGTACTCGAAATCGCGCCGCGCGGCCGCGGCTCGCATGGCGCGCTCCACCCGCTCCAGTGGACCCCTGCCCCGTCCCTCCAGGAACGCGCGCGCCTCGCGCACGCGCTCGGCGTAAGCCGCCGCCGACGTGGATCCGCAGCAGGGCGCCAGGCAGGTGCCCAGCTCGGCGCGCAGGCAGAGCGGCGTGCGGCCGCCTTCGAAGAACTCCATCTGATCGTCGAAGGCGACGGGTGTGGTGGCCGGGCAGTCGCGAAGCCCCACCACGTGCACCAGCTCCCGTACGGTACGGCCCACGTCGCCCACACGCGGGAACGGCCCGAAGTAGAGTGAGCCGTCGGGCACGACGCGCGTCACCGGCACCACCCGCGGCGCACGCTCTTCGAGGGTGAGCTTGACGAAGGCGTAGATGCGCTTGCGCTTGTGCTGCACGTTGAATCGGGGGCGCCAGCGCTGGATGGCCTTCATTTCGGTGACCAGCGCGGCGAATTCGTTTGGGATGTAGTCCCACTCGATGCGCGCCGTCTCGTGCATCAGACGTTGCGCCTTCTCGCCCGGGCCCGCGCGAAAGTACGACAGCAGCCGCGTGCGGACGCGAATCGACTTGCCGACGTACAGCAGCCCCCCCTCGGCGTCGAACATGCGGTACACACCGGGCCGATTCTCGGCGTGCGTACGCACGTGCTCACGCAGGGCGGTGGAGGGCGTCATGGAAGAACGGACCTTCGCTTTTTCTTCGTGTCGGCGCCGCGGAACCTAGGGCCGAGAGCGCCCCTGGGCAACGCGCGGTGGACGCGGAGGTGGCGCGGAGGGTGGAGCGGCGCCGCCTGCGGGCGCCCGCGGCCCATCGGCGCATTGCCCCGCGCCCCTGTGCCCCGCTAACGTCGCCCATGCCCATCGACGAAACCGCGATGCGGGTCGTGCGCGACCCCCTGTGGAACACGATCCGCCTCGACGAGACGGCGGTGCGGATCATCGACACCGCCGCCTTTCAGCGCCTCCGCTACATCCGGCAGCTCGGCTTCGCGCACCTCGTTTACCCCGGTGCGACGCACACCCGCTTCGACCACGCGCTGGGGGCTTACCATCTGGCGCGCAAGGCGCTGCGCACGCTCGGCGAACGACAGCCCGGCCTGCCCGCGGAAGTGTGGCGAGGCTCCCGGCTCGTGTCGTACGCGCTCCTGCTCCACGACATCGGGCACTACGCCTTCTCGCACGCGCTCGAGGAACTCGAGTCCGACCTGCTGCCCGGCGACCACGAACTCGTGAGCGCACGCTTCTTCGAGTCGCCCGAGCTCAAGGCCGCGCTCGAAGCGCTGGCCGGCGACGCTGCCGAACGCATCTTCGGTCTCATCCGCGGCACGAGCGACGCGCCGGTGCGCGGTCTCGTGTCGGGGGGGTTGGACCTCGACAAGATGGAATACCTGCGCCGCGACGCCCGCTTCTGCGGCGTTCCCTACGGCGAAGTGGACGTGGACCGCCTCATCAGCGGGCTGGTCATGCTCGAGGATCCGGAGACCGGGCGCTGGGAGGTGGGCGTGGAGGAGAAGGCGGTCGCGGCGCTCGAGAGCCTGCTGTTCGCCAAGTATCAGATGTTCCGCAACGTGTACTGGCACCACGCCGTGCGGGCGGCGACGAGCCTGTACAAGCGGATCGTGGACGAGGCGGTACGCACCGATCTGATCGACCCCGAAGAGCTGATCGGCCCCACCGACGAAGAGCTGCTCTTCGAGATCTCGCGTCGGGCGGCGGTGGAAGACAGCGAGGGAGCCGAGCGCATCGCGACGCGCTGGCTCCCGGCGCTGCGCGCACGCCGCCTCCCCAAACGCGCGCTCGAGATGACCGCAGCCGAGCTCGGCGACCGCACGCTCGAGGACTGGGCCGCGACCGACACACCCTTCCGCCGCCGGGTCGAAGATCAGCTCGCGGCCGAACTCGACCTGGAGCCCGGAGAGGTCGTCATCGACTTTCCGGGCAAGCGGGCGATGTTCCAGCTCGACACGCTCCTGCTGCGGCGCGACGGGCGCGTCGAGCGCCTCGGCGGGCAGGGCCTCCCGGGTCTGATCGACCTGCCACGCATGGCCCGGGAGCTCTATCGGACCGCGAGGGTGCTGCGCATCTTCACGTTCGAACGCCGGCGCATCGACCCCGACCGCGTCCTCTCCCGGATCACGCGCCCCGCCTGAACACCGTCAGCGCAGGGTCCGGAACGGCGGGCGACACGAAGCCGACCACGGCGGTCGCGTCGTCGCGAGGTCCCGTCCGGCGCGCGCGTCCCACCAGGGCCTCCGCGGCGCGGCGGGCGCGGGCGGCTCCGGCCAGCACTTGGGCCATCGCGTCGTCGCTCAGGGGCTCCCAGAGTCCGTCCGTGCAGAGCAGGAAGCGGTCGCCCGCACGCACGTCGATGAGGCGCACGTCACATGCGGGTGGGTCGACGTCGCCGGCCCCCAACGAGCGCGTGAGCGCGTTGCGCCACGGGTGGGTCCGCGCCGCCTCGGCCGACAGGCGGCCCGCACGCACCCAGGCGGCGACCTGAGTGTGGTCGGTGGTGAGCAGGGTCAGGCGTCCGTCCCGCAGCAGGTAGGCCCGACTGTCGCCCACGTGCCCGACCACTGCGCGTCCGACCTCGAGGTCGAGCGCGAGGATCGTCAGGGTGGTGCCCATCCCGGGCTGCCCCGGGGGGCGGCGCTCGGCGTCGAGCAGCGCCCGGTGAGTGCGCGAGACCGCTTGGGCCATTCGTTCGCCCGGGTCTCGCTCCCATAGTGCCGGAGGCGAGGCCAGATCGCCCAGCACGCTACGCACCGCGAGGTGCGAGGCGACGTCGCCCGCCGGGCACCCTCCGAGGCCGTCGGCGACCACGAGCAGCGCCCGCTTGCGGTCTATCCCCGCCGCGTCCTCGGACCGTGTGTGGTGCAGGCCGACGGCGCGTCTGAAGCAGGCGTCGAGGGTGAGCGACATCGGCCTCTCCGAGGGTGTGTGATGACCGGCGGCAACGTACGGCGGCCGCCGCGGTGTCGAAACCGTCGCGGTACGGGAACCGGTTGGTGTCAGGGGGTTATTCAGGTGCGCCGCCGAGCGGCCGATACCCATCCGGAATGGCCCGGTTGCACCGGGCACCCGGCGGGCGGACGCGGGTCTGTGGGGCCGAAGACGACGGGGTCTCCGATCGGGCCGGGGCAACGGCGCGCGGCGGCGCGATTCGGCGGGTGGGTGTATCGCCGCCGACCGAGTCGTGGACGCGTGGAGAGGCCGTAGGCCTCGGGCCGGAACATCACGCGCCCGAGTGTGTTTGATCTGGGCTGAAGGCGCTTTACAAAAGCGTATCGCGTTGATACGATAAACGGCTTCGGATTTTCGGCGTCCGGTGGTGAGCCTGGAGCCGATCCGGATCGGGGGCCCTCAACAGAGCGCGACAAGCCCCCGCGCATCGCGTTCGAGGAGATAGATCGACCATGGCTACGGCAGAGACCAAGCAGCGGAAGCGCCGCGGGCGGGGCAACCCCCTCACGGGCTTCGACGCGAGCATCGAGGAGAAGACCGCCCTCGACCAGTACCTACGGGACGTGAGCAGGCACGAGCTGATCACGCCCGAAATGGAGAAGGAACTCGGCGCGCGCGCGCAGGCGGGCGACGAAGAGGCCGTTCAGGAGCTGGCCAAGGCGAACCTGCGGTTCGTGATCAGCGTCGCCAAGAAGTATCAGAACCGCGGCGTGTCGCTGACGGACCTGATCCAGGAGGGGAACGTCGGCCTCGTCACGGCGGCGCGGAAGTTCGATCCCGATCAGGGCGTGAAGTTCATCTCGTACGCGGTGTGGTGGATCCGGCAGGCGATCCTCGCCTCGCTGGCCAACCACGGGCGCGCGGTGCGGGTGCCCCTCAACCGGGCGTCCGACCTGGCGCGCATCTTCCGTGAGAAGGAGCGCCTCAAGCAGGAGCTCAACCGTGAGCCCACGGCCGAGGAGCTGAGCAAGGCGACGGACCTGACGCCCGAGCTCATCGAGAGCCTGCAGACGCTCAACGCAGCGGAGATCCGCCTGGATGCGCCCATCGGCGACAGCGAGGACTCGCAGCTCGTCGAGCGGTTCATCACCGAGGAGGCGGCCGAGCCCGAGCAGGAGGTCGAGAGCCGGCTGCTGACCGAGACGGTGAGCGCGGCGCTGTCGACGCTCGAGGCTCGCGACGCCAAGGTGCTGAAGCTGTACTTCGGCCTGGACGGGGAGCGCGAGCACACGCTGGAGGAGATCGGCAACATGCTCGGCGTGACCCGTGAGCGGATCCGGCAGTTGCGCGACCGCGCGCTGCGGCGCCTGCGTGAGGGCGACATGGGCGACGCGCTGGAGTCGTTCGCCGCGTGACGCTCGGCACCAAGCCCCGCCTCCCGGATGACCCCAGGGTCGCTCCGGGGGGCGGGGTTTTTTGCATTCCGGCACCGGAGGCGAAGCTTTGAGCGGCGCGCTGGCCGGCATGGTGCACATGGTCCGCGGTGGCGTCTACACGGTGGTGACCGACGACGGTACGCTGGTCGAAGCCAGCCTGCGGGGGCGCCTCAAGCAGCAGACGCGGGAGGGTGACCAGGTCGTGATCGGCGACCGCGTCCACCTGGGACTCCAGGAAGGCGGCGCCTACACGATCGAGGCGGTCGAACCGCGGCGCACCCGCATCGCCCGCACGCGCGGAGGCGGCCATCGGCCCCGGGTGCTGGTCGCCAACGCCGACCGGCTGCTTGCCGTGATGGCCGGCGCCGACCCGAGCCCCCGGCAGGAGGTGCTCGACCGGCTTCTCGTGGCCGGAGAGGCCGGCGGTGTGGAGCCCGTCGTGGTCCTCAACAAGGTCGACCTGCCCGGCGGTCGTGAAGTGGCCGACCGGCTGGCGGCCGTGTACGGGAAGGTGGGCTACCGGGTGGTCGAGGCGAGCGCCCTCACCCGCGAGGGTCTCGACGACCTGCGCGCCGTCGTGTGCGACGGGCTCTCCGCGATGGCGGGCCCTTCGGGCGTGGGAAAGTCGTCGCTGGCGAACGCCCTCGAACCCGCCCTCGAGCTGCGCACGGGCGAGCTCTCGCGCAAGCTCGGTCGGGGCCGGCACACGACCGTCACCAGTCGCCTGATCCGGCTGTCGTGCGGGGGGCTGCTCGCCGATACGCCCGGGTTCAGCGACGTGGGGCTGTGGGGCGTCCCCCCCGACGAGCTCGACCTCTACTTCCCCGAGATGCGCGCACTCCGAGAGGCCTGCCGTTTCAGAGGGTGCACGCACTTGCACGAGCCCGGCTGCGCCGTGCGCGATGCGCTCGACGCGGGCGAGATCGACCCGGGGCGCTACCGCAGCTACCGGACCCTGTTCGAGGGCTGAGCCCGGACCCTGGACGAGCGCGGCGGCCGGTCCGCGCGACCGGGCGTCGGCGTGGCCTGCGCCCTCATAGCGGCCCGCGACCGTGACCGCTACGGGCTTTCGGCGTCCTCCCCATGGAGCCGGCCGCGTGCCGGCAGAGGAGAGACGGTGAGCGCGCCCGTATGGGGGTCGCGGCCCGTCTCCATCGGCCAGCGGTACACCCGTTCGAGCGTGTCCCTGCGCAGAACCGTCTGAGGGGCTCCCTCGGCCGCGACCCGTCCCGCGTCGAGCAGCAGGATCTGGTCGGCGAAGCGAGCTGCCGCGTTCAGATGGTGCGTGACGAGCAGCACCGTGAGGCCCCCGTCGGCCGAGGCCCGCAGCAGCTCGAGGATGGCCATCTCGTGCCCCACGTCCAGGCTGGCCGTCGGCTCGTCCAGAAGCAGCGTCTCGGGCTCCTGCGCGAGGGCCCGCGCGATCCGCACCCGCTGGAGCTCGCCCCCCGAAAGGGTCGTCACGTCCCGCCGGGCCAGGTCGGCCGCGTCGCAGCGCGCGAGGGCCCGCTCGACCGCTTCGGCGTCGCGCGGGCCGGCCCTCCCGAGCGGGCCCAGGTGCGGGTAGCGCCCGAGGGCCACGAAGTCGCGGACCGACACGGGGAAGGCCGGCCGCTCGAGCTGCGGCACCGCGGCCGCGTGGCGGGCGAGCGCCCGGCGGTTCCAGGCCTCGAGCGCTCGCCCGGCCACCCGGACGGCGCCGGCCGCGGCCGGGACGCCGCCCAACAGCGCCCGCATGAGCGTGGAC
>RFGQ01000681.1 GCA_003695865.1 Gemmatimonadota bacterium
AGCAGCTTCGAGCGCGCGGCGTAGGCGGGCCAGCGCGCCCACAGGATGGCCGCCGAGATAACGAGGTAGTCTCCGAACATGTTCGGGTGGTAGAACGGCCCGCGGGCCCGCGGGAACGGCAGCCCCTCCACCGCGCCTCCGAAGTAGACCACCGACTCCTGCAGCCAACGCGGGCCCAGGAACAGCGGCAGCCACACCACCGCCAGCGAGAGCACGGTACCTACGAGCCAGGCGTCGGCCAGTCGCTTCCAGCTCGCGCCCGACCAGGCGATCGCCACGATGCCGCCCGCGAGCGCGGCGAAGCCCAGACCCTTCGCCCGGGCGTAACCGGGGTGGAAGCCCCAGGCCGAACCCACGGCCACCCAGGCCGCGAAGAGGACGAGCAGGAGCACCGCCAGGTGCAGCACCCTGAAACCCGGCAGCAGCGGATGTTCGCCCGGACCGCGCAGCGCACCGGCCAGGTGCAGCAGGCCGGTCACGGCGGCCACCACCAGAAGCAGTCCCAGGAAGACGTCCGACAATGCCACCCACGTGCCCTGGTAGGGGAGCGTGATGAAGTGTCCGAGGGGCAGCATGGCCAGGTACAGGGCGGCGGTCGCACGCAGCGCACCCGAACCCGGGCGCCAGGGGCGGGGCGGAGGGAGCGCGGGATCGAGGCCGGGCGGCGCGGCGGCCGTCTCTCCCGCCCCGGCACCGGCCTCCGAGGGCCCGTCGACGCCCGGTGCGTAGGTGGCCCGGTCCCGTTCTTCGCTACCGTCCACGCTCAGCCTCCTTGCAGAAGGTCGGCCCGCCGATCGGCATGCGCGGGCTTGAAGGCGACGTAGTTCCCGAAACGCTCGGGCAGCGCGCCCTCGACCGGCCTGAAGCCTTCCACGCCCACCGAAACGAACGACGTGTACCCCAGCTCACGCAGCAGCCCCTCGACGCTGCGCGCGCCGAGTCCGTGGCCGGCGAGGCACTCCGGGTTCACCTCGAGCAGGATCGCCGGCCCGTCGGGTGCAGCGAGCGTGCGCTCCCCACCCCGGAAGACCGCCGGTTCGTGGCCCTCGACGTCGATCTTGAGCACGTCGACTCCGCCGAGCCCGGCCCTTCCAACGTACGTATCCAGGGTCGTGAGCGGAACGTCGACGGGCTCGGCGTCGTCCCGGCCCAGGTCCGACGCGCTCACCTGTCCCCCGGGCAGACCGGCGAATCGGTGCAGCCGCAGGGTGCCCTCGGCCTCGCCCAGCGCCTCGCCACGCACGCACACGCGCTCCTCGAGCCCGTTGACCCGCAGGTTGTCGCGGAGCTGCTCCACGTGCTCGGGCACGGGCTCGAACGCGTGGACCCGCGCGCCCCAGCGCGCCAGAGCGACGGTGAACCAGCCGAAGTTCGCCCCCACGTCGAAGGCCACGTCTCCGGCGCGTGTGATGCGACGGAGTGCCTCGGTCTCCCACGGATCCCACGACCCCCACACCCACAGCGCGTCGTGCATGCCGTCGGCATGGACCCGGAAGCGAGCTCCGCCCCGCGTCCGCACCACCGACCCGTCCGCCTCACGAGGCACCGCGAGCGACGCCGGCAACGCCAGCAGCCTGGCGGCCAGCCCCCGGCCCCGGGTGAACGGCCACGTGCGCGCCCAGGCCCGATTGAGCGCCACGCGCAGCGTCAGCCCGCGGCTCAACCCGCCGCCTCTCCCGCCGGCTCGGCGATCGCGAACACGTTCGGGGCCAGGTACCCGATGGAGCCCAACCGCACCAGCCGCTCGAGGCGCGAGGCCTGGTAGCACGCCCACCGTCCCAACGTCCGCTTCCAGTCGAGCGTCCAGGGCGAAGGATACTGGTAGTAGTGGCCCACATGGAGGTGCCAGGCCGGTACCTGCACGGGGCGGCCGACGCCTACGCGCCGGGGACGGAAGCCCCCTCGCCTGAGCATCTCCAGCAGCGTCTCGTGCGTGTAGTGGACGACGTGCTCGTAGGCGTCCCACACCCCCTGGCGGGGTGCGCGCCCGAGTCGTGCCAGCGCGAACTGCTTGAAGAGGTTCCAGCGCGCGTTGGGCACCTTCACGTAGAGGATCCCACCCGGTGCGAGCAGCCGCCGCGCGTCGGCGAGCATGGCCAGCGGTTCGGTCACGTGCTCGAACACGTCACTCAGGGCGACCACGTCCCAGCGCCCCTCATGGTCGGCCCCCAGCTCGTGCAGAAAGCAGTTGTGGACCGTAAGACCGAGACGCTCGCGCGCGAGAGACGCGAGCGGCGGGGAGGGTTCAACCCCCTCGGCCTCCCACCCTCGCGCCACGGCCCGGCGCAACAGCATGCCCATGTTGCAACCGACGTCGAGCAAACGGCCCCGGCCGGGCTTCTCGCGCTCGAGCGCCCGCAGCTCTTCGTCGTAGTTGGGGTCGCGATGGTGCGCCGCCTTGCCTTCGAAGATCAGGCGCGCCTCGGCGAGGTACGACTCGGCGTCACCCCAGTACACCTTCTCGGGGTCGCGCAGGCGCGGCGACGTGTAGATGAGGCCGCACGCGTGGCAGCGCGAGATGCCCACCACCTCGTACTCGGTGTAGAGCCGCGTCCTGTCGTCGCCGCCGCACAGGGGACACGGGACTTCGACCACTTCGTCGGGTGTATAGACGTCTTTCTGCGTCCCACCACGCTCGTAGTCGTGCGACTCGTGGATCAGGCTCATAGCCGCCAAGATGTCCCGCCCGCCGCCCCGCCACCAGGGCCCCGTGAACGACGAAGCCCCCGCGACCCATCCGGGTCGCGGGGGCGTGTCGGGGGCGCCGCGCTCGGCCGCCCGGCGCATCCGCCCGAGGCGTCAGGCCGTGGCCGGCGACTCCATCGGCGGCGCCTTGGTGACCTTGCCCGCATGGATGCACGACGTGCACACGCGCACGCGGCGCCGCTCACCGGCGTCGGTGACGATCTTGACCGTCTGCAGGTTGGGCAGCCAACGCCGCTTCGTCTTGTTGTGCGCGTGGCTCACGTTGTTCCCCGTCCGGGGGCGCTTGCCGCACACGTAGCACACTCGAGCCATGATTCTCGTCCCGTTCTATTCGCCTAGTTGCCGCCGCCGGCGGGCGCGATGGGGGTGCTCACCACCACGTCGTCCGCCAGGATGTAGGATTCGGCGAAGGTGACGATCACCTTGTCGGCCTCGGTGATGCCTCCGTCCGCGACCCACGCGTCGGCAACGCTGTCGTTCATCACGTAGACCTGACCCGTCACGGTCACCAGATCTTCGTTGTTCACCACGCGCCCCTCGGCGACGAGCGCCGAGTCCATGCGCACCAGGTACGGCCCGCCCATGTTCGGGATTGCCAGGAAGAAGCCGTCGGTGCCCACCGTGGCTTCGACCGGGAACGGCCCGATGCGGATCCGCTGACCCGCATGCGCCATGGGATCGGCCGCGAACGTGCCCGCGTCGATCGACACCGCCACATCCATGGAATCGGAGCCCTCGACGACCGCGACTTCGGCCGGCGTCGCGCGCAGGTTGAGCCAGTAGAGGAAGCCCGCCATCACGACGAAGGCCGCGATCATCACGATCGGGTTGCCGCCCTTGGATCCACGCTCTGCCATCGTTCTCGCCCGTTCGGTTC
>RFGQ01000682.1 GCA_003695865.1 Gemmatimonadota bacterium
ATCGATCTTCAACAACATCGTGAACCCGCGCTTCGACAGCGGCGGCGTGCTCTTCTTCTTCTGAGCCGGCTCCGGCGGAGGGGCCCGGGCACCCCCTGCTGGAACGCCGATCCGGAGCCCCGACTTCGATTCGGTGGGGCGCCGCGGCCCATGCCGGGGCGCCCCACCGGCCTTTCGACGGGGGAGTTGAAGACCACATGCATGCAGCGTCAGGCGCCGGGGCGACGAGCGGGCCGGGAGGCTCGTCGGCCTCTGCAACACCGCCCGGTGACGGTCCGGCGGCTCCGGCGGTACCGCCTGCCGCAGCGCTGCGGGGCCGCTTCGACCGTTCGTTCGCGATCCGCACGATCCGAGACTTTCTGCTCGCGCTCACGGCCCTCGTGGCCGTGGAACTGGTCGCGCGGCTCGCGCTCGCGCTGCGCGACTACGCGACCGAAGACCGCGAGGCGGTCGAGTTCGCCGCAGAGCGCCTGGCCTCTGACGTGCGGGAGATCATGCTCAACCGGGCGGGTCCGACGGCGGCGCGCACGGTCTATCCGATCCTCGAACAGACCTACGACCAGGTGGGGCTCGACATCGAGATCGTCCCCTCTCCGGTGACCGTGTCGTCGGTGCGACGGGTACTCGGCTTCGAACCGCGGGGAGTGTCTTCGCGTCCGCGGGACGGGGCGCACCACGAGGCTACGGTAGCCCTGGAAGCCGAGACCTTCTGTCTGCAGTGCCATGTGGACGCCGCCGTGGGAGACGTGCTGGGTCACGTGACGGTGCGGCGCTACCGGGCCGACCGCCTGGCCGCCTGGTGGCGGGAGGCGGGGGTCACGTCCGTGATCGGAATGGGCAACGTGATCCTGCACACGATCGTGCTCTTCCTGCTCCTTCGCGTGCGCATGGAGCCGCTTCTGCGGCTGCGCGCCCGGGTGGCGGCGCTCGCGCGCGGCGAGATGGACCTCATGGGCGAAACGCCGGTGCGCACGGCGGACGAGTTCGGCGAGCTGGCGATGGACCTGGATCGCTTCCTCCACCGCCTCGGGCGCCTGCTCGAAGAGCTCGACGGGGTGCTGCGCCGCATGCTCGCCGTCAACGAGCGGCTCGAGGGCGTAAGCGAAACCCTGCGGAGGCAGGCGGGCACGCTCGACGAGCGCACGCACGAGGCGCTCGCCTCGGCGTTCCGGCTCCACGACGCGCTCTCCGCCGGGCTCGAGCGCGCCACCGTAGAGGCAGAGCTCCGCAGCCTCACCGAGGCGCTCGTCCAGGTATCGCGGGCGGTGGGGGACGACGCCCACTACGTGGGCGAGATCCTGGTCCTCGAGGAGCGCCTCAGGGCGGTGGCCGAGTCCGGGCAGCGGCTCCTCGACCGCCTCGCGCCGGCGTCCGGCCCGGCCGGCACCGGCGCGCGCGCCGCCGCCTGACGGCGGACGCGTCTCGCCCGGCTCCGGGCGGGCGCCCGGACTCTACCGCAACGCCCGGTCCTTGCCGCAACACACCGCTCCGTCGACCTTGCCGCTGGAGAGGGCCGGCCGCGGAGCGCCGATGGCCCCGCGACCCGCTTCCGACAGGCTTCAGAGGTGGACGATGCGCGACATCGTGAGCGAGCAGGACGTGGACGAAGTTCTGGCGGCGCCGGTGGCCATCCTGTACAAGCACAGCCCGACGTGCTGGGTGTCGATGCTGGCGCAGCGCGAAATGGACCGGCTGGACGCCGCGGCGGCGGGCGCGCCCGTGTTTCGCGTGGACGTGGTCCGTCGGCGGGAGCTCTCGGGCCGACTGGCGGCGGCGCTCGGCGTACCGCACGCGTCTCCGCAGGTGATCGTGCTGCGCGAGGGGCGGGCCGTCTGGGACGCGTCGCATGGAGGCGTGCGCGCCGACGACGTGCGCGCGGCCCTGGAGCCGCTGTCGGAGGACAGCCGACGGTGATGATCCGAGCGTGAAGGAGGAGGGAACGAGGATGAGGATGAGGATGAGGACGTGGATGATGCGCCGACGAGCCGGACGGTCCGGCCCGTACGTGTGGAGCGCGCTCCTGCTGGC
>RFGQ01000065.1 GCA_003695865.1 Gemmatimonadota bacterium
CTGTGCCGACGGCCGTGCCGTCGGGCGGCTGCCGGTCGTCTCGACCCGCACCGAAAACCCACCCGGGGACGTGCGTTCCCGGGGACCGCAGGAGATGAGCTGTTGACGAACGACACGAACGACGCGCCGCGTTTCGCCGACCTCGGGATCTCGCCCGAGCGGCTGGCGGCCATCGAAGCACTCGGGTGGACCGAGCCCACTCCGATTCAGGCGAAAGCCATTCCGCCGGCCCTGGAGGGTCGCGACGTGGTGGGGATCGCCCAGACAGGTACCGGCAAGACCGGGGCATTCATGATCCCTGCGCTCGAGCGGATCCGGGTCGGTCAGGGGCTGCAGGCCCTGGTGCTCTGCCCCACCCGAGAACTCGCGCAACAGGTCGCCGAAGACACCGAGGCGCTGGCCCGGGGCACGAACGTGCGGGTGGCGGTGATCGTGGGCGGCGTCGCCTACGGCCCGCAACTCGAGGCGCTGGAGAGCGGGGTGGAGGTGATCGCCGCCACGCCGGGCCGGTTCATCGATCACCTGCAGCGCGGCAAGGCCAGGCTCAAGAGCGTCCGCATGCTCGTGCTCGACGAGGCGGACCGCATGCTCGACATGGGCTTCCGGCCCCAGATCGAAGAGATCCTCCGCACGTGCCCGCGCAACCGGCAGACGATGCTCTTCTCCGCGACCATGCCGCACGGCGTGCACGACCTGGCCACGCGCATCACCCGCGATGCGGTGTGGGTCGAGGTCGCGCCGTCGGGTACGAAGGCCGAAGGCATCACGGAGCTGGTCTACTCGGTGAAACCCGAGAAGAAGGCCGAGCTCCTGGTGAAGCTGCTCGACGAACCTGGTTGGGAGCAGGTGCTGATCTTCACGCGCACCAAGGCCGGCGCCGACGCGCTCAAGGCCCGTCTGGAGCAGCGCGGGTACCGCACCGCCGTGATGCACTCCAACCTGAACATGAAGGCAAGGGGACGGGCGCTCGAAGATTTCACGGAAGGCCGCATCCGCATCCTCGTGGCGACCGACATCGCGCAGCGTGGCCTCGACGTGGAGGGCATCTCGCACGTGGTGAACTACGACGTGCCGCTCGACCCCGAAGACTACATCCACCGCATCGGACGCACCGGGCGGGCCGGTGCGGCGGGCATCGCCGTGACCTTCCTCACCGCGGCGGACCTGGGCGCGTTCAAGACCCTCGAAAACCGCCTGGGCCGCACGTTCGAACGCATCCATCTGCCCGAATACGACTACGCGGGCACGCCACAGACCAGCTCCTCGCCCGCCGGGCGCCGCGGCCGCCACTCGCGTTCGCCCCGCGGTCTCGGGTCTCGGAAACTCGACGAACTCACACCCGAGCAGCTCGCCGCGCTCCTCGATCCCTCCGCCGGGAGTGACGAATGATCGTGCGCCGTTACGGGAGCGCCTATCACAGCGTCGAACCCGACTTCGACTCGCGCGCACTGACCGAGATCGGCTTCCGGCGTGACCGCCGCTGGTCGATGCCCGCCGAAGAGTTCGAGGCCGGTATGGCGAAGGGCGAGGAGCACGCCCTGACGGCCCAGGCCGAGGGGTACGTGCAGGACGAGGTCGAGTCGCACGCCCTGACCCGACTGCGCGAACAGCTCGACGAGCTTCTGGCCTCGCTTCCCGAGGGAGCGCTGCTGGTGGTCGAGAGCGAACAGGGTGTCGACTACCCCAAGACGCGCGGGAAGCAGACGAACGTGGTGATCGAGGGGGAGAACCGGCTCCACTTCGAGACGCGCATCGATCCACCCCTGCGCCTGGGC
>RFGQ01000683.1 GCA_003695865.1 Gemmatimonadota bacterium
GGTGGTGTTCGTGGTGGCGGCCGACGGGAAGATCGAGCCGCGCCTGGTCATGATGGGTCTCAACGATTGGGACCGCACCGAGATCGTGAGCGGACTCACGGAAGGGGAGCAGGTGGCCGAGATCGGGGCGGCGCAACTCCAGGCCCGGCAGCAGGAGTTCATCAACAACATCCGGAGCCGCTCGGGGAACCCCTTCGGTGCGAGAGGCGGCAGGGGGCGCTAGCCGATGCTCATTCTCGAGATCGTCGCCGTCGCGCTGGGCGCGATCCGCGCCAACGCCCTGCGCTCTGCGCTCACCACCCTGGGCATCGTCATCGGGGTCGCTGCGGTGATCGCGATGGTCGCGCTCGGCGAAGGGGCGCAGCGCCAGGTCGCCCAGCAGATCGAGCGCATGGGCACGAACGTGCTCACGATCCGGCCCGGCCAGCGCTTCTTCGGAGGCGTGGCGACCGGAGGCACCGAGTTCCTCACGGTGGACGACGCCGAGGCGCTCCGGGACGGATCGAACGGCCTCTTACGCGTGTCGCCCGAGGTGGCCTCACGGGCGCAGATCGCGTATCTGCGGTGGAACTCGTCCAACCAGGTTCGCGGGGTGTGGCCCGAGTACTTCGACATCTACAACCTGGTACCCGAGTACGGACGGGTCTTCGACCCGGGTGAGGTGCAGGGGCGCCGCCGCGTCGCGGTGCTGGGGCACAACGTGCCCGAAGATCTGCAGACGCCGCCGGCGCTCCTGGTCGGCAAGATCGTGCAGATCAACGGCCAACCGTTCGAGGTCATCGGGGTACTCGCCGAGAAGGGCGACGCGGCGTGGATGCGGCCCGACGACGAGATCTTCATCCCGACCTCGACGGCGCTGTATCGCGTGTTCGGGGGTAGGCGGCAACTCTCGTCGATCTACGCGGCCACACCCACGCCCGACGAACTCGACCAGGCGTACGCCGACATCGACCGCATCCTGCGGCGCCAGCATCGGATCCGGCCGGGCGAGGAGGCCGACTTCTCCATCCGCAATTCGGCCGACCTGCTCGCGACGTTCAACGAGACCACGCGCACGTTCACGCTGCTGCTGGCGGGCATCGCGGGGGTGAGCCTGCTCGTGGGTGGCATCGGCATCATGAACATCATGCTGGTGTCCGTGACCGAGCGGACGCGCGAAATCGGGGTGCGCAAGGCGCTGGGCGCCACGCGAAAGGCGATTCTCTTCCAGTTCCTCATCGAGGCGCTGGCGCTGTGCGTGCTGGGGGGCGTGCTCGGCGTTCTGGCGGGGGTGGGCGGCGCGAGATTGATCAACC
>RFGQ01000684.1 GCA_003695865.1 Gemmatimonadota bacterium
ACCACATCCAGGCTTCGGGATTGATGGGCTCACCCACGGTGCCGAGCAGCCTGAGCTTCGACAGGTCGTAGCGCCCGGGCCACTCGTCGCCCCAGCGCATGAAGGCGCGGATGGCGGTGGGCGCGGTGTAGAACACCGTCACGCCGTGCTTCTCGCACAGGGCCCAGAACCGTCCCCGGTCGGGCCAGTCGGGCGCCCCCTCGTACATGACGACGGTCGCGCCGGCGGCCAGGGGCCCGTAGACGATGTAGCTGTGCCCGGTGACCCAGCCGACGTCGGCGGTGCACCAGTAGACGTCGTCTTCGCGCAGGTCGAAGACGCACGTGGTGGTAGCGTAGACCTGCGTCAGGTAGCCGCCCGTGGTGTGCACGACGCCCTTCGGCTTTCCCGTGGTCCCCGAGGTGTAGAGGATGTAGAGCAGGTCTTCGGCGTCCATGACCTCGGGCTCGCAGCGCGCACCGGCGCCCTCCATGAGCTCGTGGTACCAGTGGTCGCGGCCCTCGACCATGGCGGCGTCCACCTGCTCGCTCACGCCCGCGCCCCGGCGCACGACGACCACGTGCTCGATGCTCGGGCAGTCGGCCACGGCGGCGTCGGCGTTGGCCTTGAGCGGCACGACCGAGCCCCGCCGGTAGCCACCGTCGGCCGTGATCAGCACCCGGGCCTCGGCGTCGTTGATGCGGTCGGCGAGCGACTCGGGGCTGAAGCCCCCGAACACGACCGAATGGGGCGCGCCGATGCGGGCGCAGGCGAGCATGGCGATCGCGGCCTCGGGGATCATGGGCAGATAGATCGCTACCCGGTCGCCCTTCCCCACACCGAGCCCCTTGAGCACGTTCGCGAAGCGAGACACCTCGCGGTGCAGGTCCCAGTACGTGAACGTTCGCGTGTCGCCGGGCTCGCCTTCCCAGATGAGCGCGGCCTTGTTTCGCCTGGGTCCGCACAGATGCCGGTCGAGGCAGTTGTGCGCCACGTTCAGCTTGCCGCCCACGAACCACTTGGCGTGGGGCGGCGTCCACTCGAGCACGGTGTGCCACTTCTCGAACCAGTCGAGCTTCTCGGCCCATCCGGCCCAGTAGGCCTCGAAGTCCTCCTCGGCGCACGCGTAGATGCGCGGATCGGACGCGACGGCGCCGTCCTGGAAGCCGTCGGGCGGGGGAAAGCGGCGGTTCTCGGTCAGAAGAGCGTCGAGTGCGTGGCCGTCGCCACTCATGGCGCCTCCGGAGTCTGGCGAGTTTCGTGGGATGCTGGATCTCGGATGCCGATCCCGGCCCCGGAGCTCCCGGCGCGACAGGCGTCGCTCCCCGGGCCCGGGCGGGCCCTCATCCTACCGAGGAGCGGGGGGGCGTTGCAAGCGCAGGCGAGCGCTTCCGGGGGCCCCTGCCCGGCCGGGCCGATCAGACGTCTCCGTCTCCGTCGCCCTCGCCCTCTTCCTCATCGTCGGCGACGCCCCCGGCCCCGGACCCACCCGCGAGTTCGGCCGCCTCGCGCACCAGCAGCGCCAGCTCGGGATGGGCCAGCGCGCGCTCGAACGCCCGCGCGGTGGTGGCCGCCAGCGCCTGCACGGCCCCGGCTCCGGCGCGCAGGGCGGCCGCGGGCACCCTGAGCTTCAGCCGTGCCTGGACCGCGGCTCGCGCGGGGTCGGCGCCCGGGCCCGCCACCGACAGGCGCAGCGAAAAGGGCGTGCGGTAGTCTTCGGGCAGGCAGTCGCCCACCACGCGCGAGAGCCCGGCGAGGAGGGCGCGCGCGTCGCCCAGGCGGTCGAGCGGCGGCAGATCCACGACGAGCGACAGGTTGGCGCGCAGTCCGTCGCTCGTCTCGTCCAGGAAGCCCTCGACGGCGACCCCCTCGGGCAGGTCGTCGCGGTGGAAGAACAGGTAGGCGCTTCTCGAGTCCTCGCCGTCCCAGCGTCCCTCGAACTCGCGGCTGGTGGTCTTCTGCAGCCCCGACATCGGCCATCCGGCGCTCTCGATCCCCTCGCGCACGGCGTCGATCAGGGGCTCGAGCGTGTCCAGCGGAGGCGTGGGCGACATGTGAAACCCCGGCACGGGTGATGGGTAGTCTCGGTGCGGTAAACCGGCCGGGCGCTGGCGCAGGATCCCGCACGGCCTCGGCGGCGGCCCGATGGGGGCCGCCTTCACGACCACGGACGAGAGTCATGGCCGCTTGCGACGACGCCACGAGCCGACTCCGTGAGGCGCTCGAAGCCAACGGGCAGCGCTTCACGGAGCAGCGGGCCGCGGTCTACCGCTTCCTGGCGCAGGCCCGGACGCATCCTACCGCCGACGAGGTCTACGTGCACGTGCGCGAGCAGGTGCCCGGCATCTCGCTGGCCACCGTCTACAAGAGCCTCGAGACGCTCGTCTGCTGCGGCCTGGCCACCAAGCTCTCCTACGCCGACGGCTCGGCGCGCTACGACGGCCGCACCGACCCCCATCA
>RFGQ01000685.1 GCA_003695865.1 Gemmatimonadota bacterium
ACGATGGTGCTGACTGCGGTGATTGCACGGTCGTACCCAATCCTTCCGATTCCGCCCACACGTACCTCTTCTGCACCATGACGAGAACCTGGGACGGGGCCGCGGCCAACTGCGCCACGCACGGATATCACCTAGCGAACCTCGAGACGGAGGCCGAGCACGGTGCGGTCTGGATGGCTGCGCAAGACGTGCGCCGAAACCAGAACTGGTGGTTCGGCCTCGGCTACACCACGCAGTGGGAGTGGACGGATGGGACGGCCGCCTATCCGTCGGACCCCACGGGGCATGACGGCTGGGCGGCCGACGAGCCGCGAAAGGACACCTGCGGCTTCCTGTGGTGGCGCCAAGGCTGGTCGCCCATGACGATGAGCGGCGGTTGGAAGGCGGCTGACAACTGCGACGCGATGCTGCTGTCGGTCTGCGAGGCGGGGGACTGACCACGACGCCCCCCGACCCCCTCAGAGCGCCTTGAACAGCACCTTCGAGCGCCGCCGGCGGTCGTAGCCCCCGCGCCCCTCGGGCAGCTCCGCCGGGCTCGCCGGCGTGAAGCCGCGCTCGACGAACCAATGCACCGACTGGGTGGTGAGCACGAAGAGCCGCTCGAGGCCCTCGTCCTTGGCCCGCCGCTCGATGGCCCGCAACAGCACCTCGCCGCGGCCGTGCTCGCGGTGCTCCGGGTGCACGCCGAGGCAGGCCAGCTCGCCCACCCGCTCCTCCGGGAAGCCGTACAAGGCCGCGCAGCCGAGGACGAGCCCGTCACGCTCCACCACGAGGAAGCGCTCGATGTCGGTCTCCAGGACCTCGCGCGGTCGGTGCACCAGGATCCCCTGCGCCTCGAGGGGTTCGAGGATCCGCAGCAGGCTGGGCACGTCGTCAAGCCGCGCCGGACGCACCCCCTCGTACAGCTCGTCGGTCACGAGGGTGCCGATGCCGTCCCTGGTGAAGAGCTCGCGCAGCAGCGCCCCGTCGGCCCGTCGATCGACCAGGTGCGCGCGCGCGACGCCCCCCTCCACCGCTCGCAGGGCCGCCTCCAGGTGGAGCCGGACGTCCGTCGCCAGGCGCCGCCGGGACGCGAGGATCGCCCGCCCCTGGCTCGGCTCGAGCTCCGTGTGGATCCCCCCCTTGCCGTCGAGGACCCCGCGCCCCTCCACGAGACACACGAGCTTGTCGGCGCGCAGCGCGATGGCGGTCTCGGCGGCCAGCTCCGGCGTGCTGAGGTTGAAACAGTCCCCGGTCACGGAGTAGCCGATGGGCGT
>RFGQ01000686.1 GCA_003695865.1 Gemmatimonadota bacterium
CCTCATAGCTGCCCTCCCTGGGCGCCCCGGGCTGCGGCTCCTTCCGCGCCTGCCTCGGCGCGCGTCAGGTGGTCTTCGATCACGTCCAGGCTGCCCCGGCTCTCCACGACCAGCGCAACGCTGGCCACGAGGACGGTGAGGACCGCGGTGCCCGTGATGCCGTACGAGGCGCGCGCCACCCACCCGCCGGCGGCGACCGAGGCGACGCCCACCAGCGAGGCCAGCGACAGCAGCGCGACAGAGGCGTAGAGGCAGACGAGCGCCAGCCGGAAGAGGCGGGCCCGCCGGGCCAGCAGCGCAAGCACCCCGGGCCCGGCCAGGTCCGCGTGAGCGCCCATGAGGTCGTGGATCTCGTCGTGGAGCCGGTTGTAGCGCACCGAGGTCGAGAGCACCATGAGCGCCACGCCGGGCAGCAGCAGCAGCGGCGTGACCCAGAGCCCCGCGTCGTTCACCGCTCGATCACCCGGGTCTGTGGGCGGTAGGCGGCCCACACGAACCAGAAGTGTACGCCGTTATCCACCTCCGGCAGGGCGCGGCCCGCGAGCGGCCCCTCGACCGCCCGGCCAGCGATGGTCCACAGCGAGCCGGTCTCGCGGTCGCGGAAGCGGCCGTCTCCCTCGGGACGGAAGCGCAGCCGCCGTCCGTCGACCACCGGGTCGTAGGCGACCGCCGAGCCCACGTCGTGCGCGTCGGCGATGCTTCCCGCCGTATAGACGCTCGCCGTGCCGGGAGCCCAGAACGCAACCACCGGCTCGCCGGCCACCTCGGCGTCGAGCACGCGGCGCTCCGAGAGCGCCCGGTAAGGGAAGGCGACCACGTCATCCTCACGCTCGACCACGAGCACCCGCTCCTTGGCGGGCAGGCGGACGTCGGCCGGCTTGCGGAAGATGCGCTCGATGGGACCGCGCTCCTCGTAGTCGGCCATGCGCCCCTGGCCGTAGGGGCGGTCGAACCCGGTCTCGCGCGAGAGCACCCTGCCGTCCGGATGCGCCTCCCGGAAGTCGGCGAAGCGGAGCAGCGGCGCGCTGATCTGCGCGAGCCGGCGCCCGGCGTACGTCCCCACGAGCCCTTCGCCCACGATCTGTCCCCACCAGGTCTCGGTCTGGCGGTCGTAGATGACGAGGTTCGAGTTGTTCAGGCGGCCGGCGACCCCGAACTCCAGCACCTGTCCGTCGAAGCGGCGGTCGAAGGCCATCGCGCTGCCGCACAGGATGCAGAACGTGACCGCGACCGGCCGGCCGCCGATGACGTCGTTGACCACGTCGTGGTGCATGAGGATCTGGACCGGATAGGCGCGCGTCTCGCCGCCGACGCTCACCACCGCGACCGGTTCGCGGTCGCCCAGCCACTCGCGGGCCTCGTCGACGCTCACGAACCGCGGGTGGTCGATGGAGGGGATGGCGTCCTTGGGCCCGAACCGGTAGAGCGAGTCCGGAGGCACGGTGTAGTGCGAGAGGTCGGTGGCGAAGCCGTCCTCGGCCGGCGTCTGCGCGGAGGCCCGCGGCGCCGCCGCTGCTGCGAGGGTCAGGGCGGCGGCGACCAGGGTCAGGAC
>RFGQ01000687.1 GCA_003695865.1 Gemmatimonadota bacterium
ACCCCACCCGTCCCCACCAGAGGTCGCCCAGACCCTGGTCGTTGCCGACGATGTAGGTCGTGTAGTAGGCGCTGAAGACGGCGGTCTGGATGACGGCCGGGTAGACCGAGTTCGCGAAGTCGTAGAGCGCCCAGGCGCCCACCGTCTTGCGGTTCACGCGGTTCTCCTGTTCGGGCCCGGGGGGGACGAAGGCGCTCCACGGTACGGCACGCGCCGGCGGCGGGCCAGGCCGGCCGCGGGGCTCGCGTTCGGCCTGCCACGGGGCCGACCGGGCGCCCGACCTGCCCGCCTGCGCGCCCGCTCCGCTTTCGGGGCGCCTAAACGGACCGCTTGCGGCCGGATCGCGCCCCGGCCTATTGTTTTTCCACGACGCACCAAACCGCTAACCTGCGGCGCCCGACTCACGAAGGCGGGGCCGCTTCCGGAGCGCATACATGGACTCCCCGCTGGTCTGGGTACTGGCGGCGGCCATGGCGATACTCGGGGGCCTCGCGGGCTTCGTGATCCGCGGGTCCGTCGAATCCTCCCGCCGCCGGCGGGACGAGGCTGCCGCACGCGACGAGGCCTCGCGCATTCTGGCGCGAGCCCGCGAAGAGGCCGAGAACGCCCGCAAGTCGCACGTCCTCGAGGGGCGCGAGGAGTTGCTCAGGCTGCGCGAGGCCTGGGAGCAGGAAGAGGCGCGGCGCCGCGAAGAGACCGAGAAGCTCGAGCGTCGCCTGGCCGAACGCTCCGAGGCGCTCGACCGGCGCTTCGACCAGCTCGCCACACGAGAGACCGAACTCGAAGAGAAGGCGCTCGCGCTCGAAGAGCGGAGGGCCCGGCTCGACGCGGAGCGACAGGAGGTCGAGGCCCGTGCGGCCGAGGCACGCGCCCGCCTCGAGTCGCTCGCGGGCATGTCGGCGGCTGAGGCGAAGCAGGCGCTCATGGACGACCTGCTCGACGAAGCCCGCGCCGAGGCGGCCAATCAGATGCGCGAGATCCGGGAAGAGGCCCAGCGCACGGCCGACCGCGAGGCCAAGAAGATCGTCGGGCTCGCCATCCAGCGGATGGCCGCCGACCAGACCGCCGAGATGACCGTCTCGGTCGTGCAGCTTCCCTCCGATGAGATGAAGGGCCGCATCATCGGCCGCGAGGGCCGCAACATCCGCGCGTTCGAGCAGGCCACGGGGATCGACGTGATCATCGACGACACGCCCGAAGCCGTGGTCCTTTCGGGCTTCGACCCGGTGCGGCGCGAGGTCGCGCGCATCGCGCTCACGCGGCTCGTCGAGGACGGGCGGATCCACCCGGGCCGCATCGAGGAGATGGTCGAGAAGGCGAAGCACGAGGTCGAGCAGTCCATGGTCGACGCGGCCGAAGAGGTGCTCTACGAGCTCGGGATCCACAACGTGCATCCCGAGATCGTCAAGGTGCTGGGCCGCCTGCGTTTCCGCACCTCCTACGGGCAGAACCAGCTCCAGCACGCGCGCGAAGTGGCGATCCTGGCGGGCAGTATGGCGGCCGAGATGGGGCTCGACGTGCAGGAGGCCAAGCGGGCGGGGCTGCTGCACGACGTGGGCAAGGGGCTCACGCACGAGCAGGAGGGCACGCACGTCGAGCTGGGCTACCGCCTGTGCAAGAAACACGGCGAGAGCGAGATCGTGCTCAACGCCATCAAGGCGCATCACGATGAGGAACCGCACTACTTCCCGGAGACCTTCCTGGTGACCGCGGCGGACGCGATCTCGGGCTCGCGGCCGGGCGCGCGCCGGGAGATGTTCGAAGGCTATGTGAAGCGCCTGGAGCGGCTCGAGGAGATCGCCATGGAGCACCCGGGCGTCGAGCGCTGCTTCGCGATTCAGGCGGGGCGTGAACTGCGTGTGATGGTGCAGCCCGACAAGGTGACCGACGGCGATATGGCGCAGATCTCCGAGGCGGTCGCGCGTCGCATCGAGGGCGAACTCCAGTACCCCGGCCAGATCAAGATCGTGGTGGTGCGCGAGACCCGCGCCGTCGACTTCGCGCGCTGACGACGCGCCTCCCATCCCCCTTCCGCACACGGGGCGCGCGCCGGCGCGCCCCGTGTTAGTTTCCCGCCGGTCGGGGTCGCCGGGGCCCGTGCCGGTCCGCCCCGGACGGCCGTCAGCGTGGGTGCGAACAAGGGAGGCGCCGTGTCGGCGACGCTCATCTCCGGGAAGGAAATCTCGCAGGAGATTCGCGAAGAGATCCGCCAGCGCGTGGCGGAGTTGAAACGGGCGCGGGGGCTGACGCCGGGCCTCGCCACCGTGCTGGTCGGTGACGATCCGGCCAGCCACATGTATGTGGGCATGAAGAACAAGGCGGCCAAGGAGGCCGGGCTGCACTCCGAGCAGATCACGCTGCCCGGGTCCACGCCGCAGGACGAGCTTCTCGGGCTCATCGCCGGCCTCAACGCCAATCCCGAGATCCATGGCATCCTGGTGCAGCTCCCGCTCCCCGACCACATCGACGACCAGGCCGTGCTCGTGGCCATCGATCCCGACAAGGACGTCGACGGGTTTCATCCCGTGAACGTGGGACGCCTGAGCACCGGCGATCCCGACGTGCTGGCGCCCTGCACGCCGCTCGGCGTGATCGAGATGCTCGTGCGGAGCGGCTACGACCCCGAGGGACGGCACGCCGTGGTGGTGGGGCGCTCGAACATCGTCGGGCGGCCCATGGCCTCGCTGTTGCTGCGCAAGGGGCGTGGCGGAAACGCGACCGTGACGGTGGCCCATTCGCGCACCCGCGATCTGGGCGCGGTCACCCGCCTGGCCGACATCCTCGTCGTGGCCATGGGCCGCCCCGAGACGATCACCGCCGACATGGTCAAACCCGGCGCGGTGGTCATCGACGTGGGCACGAACCGCGTGGACGACCCCACCCGTGAGCGCGGCTACCGCGTGGTGGGAGACGTGGCGTTCGACGAGGTGAAGGAAGTCGCCGAGGCCATCTCGCCGGTGCCCGGCGGTGTGGGACCGATGACGATCGCCATGCTGCTCTCCAACACGGTGGACGCGGCCGTAAGGATGGCGGACCGGATGGAAGGAGCCGGAGCGGGCGCGTGAGTGACGACGGTGTCCTCGACCTGTTCGCCGACCCGGGCGGAGGTGACCCGCCCGCCGGGCCGGGTGAGGGCGGTCGCCGGAGTTCGGCGGTGGCGTCCGACGGCCCGTCCGCCGCGGTGGACGGCGAGGCGGACGCGGCGGCCGGTCCGCCGGAGCCGGTTCGAGGCGCCGCCGTCGGTGAGGGCGGCACGGCGCCCGCGGCACAAGCGTCGGCCGAGCGCCCCCGTGCGTGGACCGTGAGCCAGGTCAACGCGGCCGTGCGCACCCTCCTCGAGTCGAGTATCGACCCCCTGTGGGTCGGCGGCGAGGTGGCCAACTGGACGCGCGCCCGCTCGGGGCATTGCTACTTCACTCTCAAGGACGAGCGCGCGCAGCTCCGCTGCGCTCTTTTCCGGCAGGACGCGCAGCGGCTGCCCATGGATCCCGACGAGGGCATGCGCGTGCGCGTGTTCGGCACGCTCACGCTCTACGAGGCGCGCGGCGAGTACCAGCTCGTGGCCCGCACGCTCGAAGCTGAAGGCGAAGAAGGGCTGTGGCGGCTGGCGTTTGAACGGCTGCGCCAACGGCTCGAGGCCGAAGGCCTTCTCGCTGCCGAGCGCAAGCGTCCGCTGCCGCGCTTTCCGTCGACGGTGGGCGTGGTGACGAGCCCGACGGGCGCTGCGCTGCGCGACATCCTGCACGTTGTGGCGCGCCGGGCACCGTGGGTGCGCGTGGTCCTCTGCGGCGCGCGGGTGCAGGGCGAAGGCGCCGCGCTCGACGTCGCCAGGGCCGTGCGCACGCTGGGGGCATCGGGCCTGGCCGACGTGCTCATCGTCGGGCGTGGTGGCGGTTCGATCGAAGATCTATGGGCGTTCAACGAGGAGCCGGTCGCGCGCGCCATCGCCGACTGCCCGGTGCCCGTCATCTCGGCGGTGGGGCACGAGATCGACGTCACGATCAGCGACCTCGTGGCCGACCTGCGGGCGCCCACGCCATCGGCCGCGGCCGAGGCGGCGGTGCCCGACGGCGAGGCCGTGCGGGGCTATCTCGCCGACGCCCCCCGCCGTCTGGCCACCGGGCTACGCGGGAAGGCGGCCGGGCGCAGGCGGACGGTGGAGGCGTGGCGGGGACGGCTGGGCGCACTGTCCGAAACGTGGACCCGGGCCCGCCGACAGCGCGTGGAGCGCGCCGGGGAACGGGCGGCGGCCGCCATGCGCCGGCGTCTGGCCGACACACGCGCGCGGCTCGGCCGGCTGGCCGCGTCGGTCGACGCGCTGTCGCCGCTTGCCACGCTGCGGCGTGGCTTCGCCGTCGCCCTCGACGACGAGGGACACGTGCTCCGCAGCCGTGCGCAGTTCGAGCCGGGGCGGGGCTTCATTCTGCGGGTGGCCGACGGGCGGGTGCCGTGCGAGGTGACCGACGAGCCGGAGCCGGCTTGAGGCCTCCGAGCCCGGGCGCGGGGACGGTACGTTCCGTCGGCGGAACGGCTCCCGAGCACGCGCCTTCCCCCGGCTCGACGATTGCGCTGATCCGAATGACCGGGTGACCGACTTGTGAACGCTGAGAACGAGAACGCGAAACCCTCGGGCGACGAGGGCGATTGGAGCCTCGAGAAGCGCCTGCGCCGTCTCGAAGAGATCGTCCGCGCGCTGGAGTCCGAGGATCTCGAGCTCGAGCGGGCTCTGCGCCTTTTCGAGGAAGGTGTTGCGCACGTGCGTGGCGCCGAGGCGATCCTGACCGAAGCGGAGCTGAAGGTGGAGGAGCTGATCGGCAACGGCGAAACCCGCCCCTTCGAGGGGGGCTCGGAAGGGTGAGCACCGTGCCGGCGACGTTCGATCTGCAGGGCTACCTGGCGGCCGAACGGCCGCGGGTGGACGCCGCGCTCGACCGGGCGCTGGGACGTTTCGCGGACCGCATCCACCACGACCTGGCGCCCGCGGTCCGGCACGGGGTGCGCAGCGGCGGCAAGCGCCTGCGCCCCGTGCTGTGCGTGGCGGCCTACTGCGCGGTGCGCGGCGGCGAGGCGCCGGAGGCGGCCTACGATCTGGCGACCTCGCTCGAGTTCATCCACGCGTACTCGCTCATGCACGACGACCTGCCGTGTATGGACGATGCGGACCTGCGGCGGGGCGCGCCCACGACGCATCGCGAGCACGGCGTGGCCGCCACGGCGCGCGGCGGGCTGGTCCTCATCCCCCTGGCATCGCTCGTCGCCTGGGAAGCGTCGGAGCGGTTGGCCTGCACCGAGGCCGTCCGCCGGGAGATGGTGCGGGCGCTCAACGGGGCCGCCGGGGCGGCCGGGATGGTCGGCGGGCAGCTCCTCGACCTGGACGGCGAGGGCCGGGCGCTGGACGCTGGCGCGCTGGACGACCTCCACCGCCGTAAGACCGGTGCGCTGCTCACCGCGGCGCTCACGCTGGGAGCGCTGGCCGGGGGCGCCGCGGACGACACTCGCGCCGCGCTCGAAGCGTACGGGAGGGCGGTGGGCCTGGCGTTTCAGGTGGCCGACGACATCCTCGACGCCACCGCGACGGCGGGCGAACTGGGCAAGAACCCGAGCGACGAGGCCCTCGACAAGAGTACCTACGTGTCTCTCCACGGGCTGAACGAGGCGCGCGCGCGCGCCCGGTCGCTCGTGGACGAGGCCCTCACGGCGCTTGCGGGAGCCCGGCTCGAGGCGCCGCCGCTCGAGGCGCTGGCCCGCTACGTGGTCGACCGCCGGCACTGAGCCGGCCACGCCCGCGCGGGGCCCCGGAGGGCAGAGAACCGTGCAGGAGAAGGGCGGCGCCTGTGGGTGGCCGCCGCCTGCAGGCTTATCTTTCGAGAAGTGAATCCGACCGAAGAACGAGCAGGAGTCTGAGGACCGTGTCCATTCTGGAGCGTATCCGATCCCCCGAGGACGTTCGCGCGCTGTCCCGCGAGGAACTCCACGAGCTGGCCCGCGAGGCCCGCGAGCGCCACATCGACGTCATCTCGCAGATCGGAGGGCACTTCGGGGCGAGCCTCGGCGTGGTCGAGCTGACGGTGGCCCTCCACTACGTGTTCGACACACCCCGCGACAAGCTCGTGTGGGACACCGGGCACCAGGGCTATATCCACAAGATCCTCACCGGCCGGAACGACCGCCTGCCCACGATCCGGCAGGACGGAGGCCTGGCGCCCTTCCTGGCACGGTGGGAGTCGGAGTACGACCACTTCGGCGCCGGCCACGCCGCAACCTCGATCTCGGCCGCGCTGGGGACGGCGATCGGACGCGACCACGTGGGAGAGGACTTCAAGGTGGTCGCCATCATCGGGGATGGGGCCATGGGGTGCGGGTTGGCGTACGAGGCGCTCAACAACGCCGGGCACACCGACCGCGATCTGATCGTCATCCTGAACGACAACGACATGTCGATCGCGCCCAACGTCGGCGCCATGAACAAGTACCTCACCGGCATGATCACACATCCCGTCTACAACCGGGTGCGTGACGAGGTGAAGGAACTCATGGCCCGCGCGCCGGGCAGCCTGCGCGAGATCATGGAGAAGATCGCGGGCCGTGCCGAGGGCAGTGTGAAGGGGCTGTTCGTGCCCGGGATGGTCTTCGAAGAGCTCGGCTTTCGCTACATCGGCCCGGTAGACGGCCACGATCTGGATTCGCTCGTCGACACCCTCAGCAACGTGAAGCGGCTGGGCGGGCCCATTCTGGTTCATGCGCTCACCCAGAAGGGGAAGGGCTTCCACCTGGCGGAGGAGGATGCCTACAAGTGGCACGCCGCCTCTCCCTTCGACAAGATCACCGGGGCCGCGCGCAAGAAGAGCTCGGGCCTGCCCCGCTACCAGAAGGTGTTCGGCCGGGGGCTGCGCGAGTTGGGGGAGCGCGATCCGCGCCTGGTCGTGATCACGGCCGGAATGCCCGACGGCACCAGCACCGACATGTTCGGCGAGGCGTTCCCCGATCGGTTCATCGACGTGGGCATCGCCGAGAGCCACGCCGTGTGCTCGGCGGCGGGCATGGCGACGGTCGAAGGCGTGAAGCCCGTGGTCTGCATCTATTCGACGTTCCTGCAGCGGGGGTTCGACAACATCGTCCACGACGTGGCGTTGCAGAACCTGCCCGTGTTGTTCTGCATGGATCGGGCGGGCATCGCCGGACCCGACGGACCCACGCACCACGGCACCTTCGACATCAACTACATGCTTCTCGTCCCGGGGATGACGGTCACGGCGCCCAAGGACGGGGCCGAGATGCTGGCCCTGACGCGACTGGGCACCCGCTGGGAGAAGGGGCCGTTCAGCGTGCGTTGGCCGCGCGACGCGGTGCCGGCCGAGGTGCCTCCCCTCGACGAGATCCCCGAGGTCGAGTACGGCACGTGGGAGGTGCTCCGGCGGGGCAGCGGCGACATCGCGATCCTGGCAGTCGGGACGATGGTCCTCGAGGCCGAGAAGGCCGCCGCCGAGCTCGCCGAGGAGGGGATCGAGGCGACGGTCGTGAACTGCCGATTCCTCAAGCCCTACGACCGCGAGGTGCTGGGCGAGGTGGTACGCACCCACGGGCGCGTGCTCACCGTCGAGGAGGGCGCCGTGACGAACGGTTTCGGCGCTTACATGGCTCGTGAGATCGCCGAGTTCGAGAGCGGCGACGAGGTCCGCGTGCGCACGATGGGCATCCCGGACCACTTCATCCAGCACGGCTCGCGGGCCTCACTGCTCCGCCAGATCGAGCTCGACGCGCAGGGCATCGCGGATCAGGTGCGCCGCATGCTCAAGGGCTCGGTCAGCCGCGGCGCGCGCGAGAGCGCCTGAGCGGACCTGCGTCGTGACCCGGGAGAGCGGCGAAGGCGGCCCTGCGGCCCGTGGCGAGGCGCCCGCGGCCGCGGAGGTACGCCGCATCGGGGTGACCGGCCGGGAGGCGGACCCACGTCTGCCCGAGGTCGTCGAGCGACTGCGCCGATTCGCCCGGGAACGGGGCCTTTCGCTCCACTTCGAAGACCATCTCGCCGCGGCCTCCGGGGGTGACCCGCTCGCTTGGGAAGAGGGCGCCGCCGATCTGGTCGTCTCGCTGGGCGGCGACGGCACGCTGCTGCGTACCGGGCGCCTGGCCGCGGGCCTCGACATTCCTCTGCTCGGGATCAACCTCGGCCACCTGGGCTTTCTGACCGCCGCCGCCGACCGGGACCTCGAGGCGTGTCTGGAGCGCGTGCTCGAGGGCGCCTACCGCATCGATCGGCGCGCCACCCTCGAAGCCGAGATCCGGACGGGAGACGGCGGGTCCGAGCCGGCGTTGGCCTGGAACGACGTGGTGGTACACAAGTACGGGCACGCCCGGGTCACCCGGCTGGGCGTGCACGCCGAACTCGAACCGGGCGTCTGGGACGAGGTGGGCAGCTTCTCGGGTGACGGGGTGATCGTGGCGAGCCCGAGCGGCAGCACGGCTTACTCCCTGTCGGCGGGCGGTCCCATCGTGGATCCCGCGGTCGACTGCATGATCGTGACGCCGATCTGCCCCCACACTCTCGCGGTGCGGCCGCTCGTGGTGCCCGCGTCGCGTCGTGTCGCGGTCCGCGCGCTCGACCGGACGGACGACCTGGTCGTGTCGGTCGACGGCGAGCGCGCGGTCGAGCTGCGGCGTGGGGGAGAGGTGCGTGTGCGCTGCGGCAAGGTGCGCATTCCGCTCGTTCTACTCGAGGGCGAGTCGTTCTACGGGCACGTACGCCGCAAACTCAACTGGGCGGCGCGGCCCCCTGATCTCGACTGACGCGTCCAGGCGGCGCGAAGCCCCATTGAACCGCCCGCTTGCCGGCGCCTAGATTGGCCGGCGCCCAGCAGCCCGGTAGCGGGCACCCGCCGCCGCCGGGCGGGGCGCATCCCGTCGGGCGTTCTTCCGAGGCACGGGAGCCATGCTGCTCGAACTGCGCATTCGCAACTTCGCGGTCATCGACGACCTGAGCGTGACGCTGCGCCCGGGCCTGAACGCCCTTTCGGGCGAGACCGGCGCCGGCAAGTCGATCGTGGTGGGCGCTCTTTCGCTGCTGCTGGGCGAGCGCGCCTCGTCCGAGGTGGTGCGCGCGGGCGAGGCGCGCGCCGTGGTCGAGGGCGTGTTCGACGTCACGGGCCGCGAGGACGTCGCCGCCCTGCTCGACGAGATGGGCCTCGAGGCCGAGGACGGCCTGCTCATCCTCCGCCGCGAGGTCGCCCAGGGGGGGCGTAACCGCGCGTGGGTGAACGGTTCGCCCGCGACGGCGGGCAACGTGGGCCGTCTGGGCGCGCGCCTCGTGGACCTGCACGGTCAGCACGACCACCAGACGCTGCTGAGGCGAGACGCTCAGCGGGCGATTCTCGACGCCTTCGCCGGTGCGACCGACCTGCAGGCGGAAGTGGCCGAGGCCCACCGGACGCTGCTCGAGCTCCGGCGCGAGCGCGAGGCCCGCCAGGCGCGCGCGCGCGAACTCGAATCCCAACTGGACTTTCTGCGCTTCCAGGCCGACGAGATCGCGGCGGCCGGTCTCGAAACGGGCGAGGACGAGGCGCTCGAGGCCGAGGCGCGCCGCCTGGAGCATGCCGAGGAGTTGATCGGCGAGGCGGGCCGCGCCCACGAGGCGCTCTACGAGGGCGACGATTCGGTGGCAGACCGCCTGGCGGCGCTGCGGTCGGCCGTCGAGCACCTGGCGCGTATCGACCCCCTCTGGGAGGAAGGGGCGGCCGAACTGGACCAGGCCTATCACCTGGTGGTCGATGTGGGACGCCGTCTGGGCGACTACGCAGCCGGGGTGGAGCACGACCCCGAGCGCCTCGCCGAGGTGCGCCGGCGCCTCGACCTGCTCTTCCGCCTGAAGCGGAAGTACGGCCCGACCCTGGCCGACGTCATCGCCACCGGCGAGCGCCTGGCGGCCGAGGTGCGCGAGGCCGAGGGGGCGGAGGTCGATCTGGCCGACCTGGACCGCGCGTTGGCCGAGGCCGAGGCTCGCGCACGGGAGCGCGCGGGCGCGCTGAGCGAGGCGCGGTCGGCCGCCGCGGCACGGCTGGGCGAGGCCGTCGAGGCCCTCCTGCCCGACCTGGGGCTCGAGGGTGGGCGGTTCCTCGCGCGGCTCGAGCCGGCCGACGAACTGCGCGCCTACGGCATGGAGAACGTCGAGTTCCTCGTCAGCCTCAACGAAGGCTTCGAGCCCAGGCCGCTATCGCGCGTGGCCAGCGGCGGCGAGCTGTCGAGGGTCATGCTCGCGCTCAAGACCGTGTTGGCCGACGTGGACCGCGTGCCCACGCTCGTCTTCGACGAGATCGACGCGGGGATCGGGGGAGAGGTGGCCGTGCGCGTGGCGGAGCGCCTGCGGGACGTGGCGCACAGGCATCAGGTGTTCGTCGTCACGCACCTGCCCCAGATCGCCTCTCGGGCGGACCACCACCTGCTGGTGCGCAAGGGCGCATCCGGAGGAGCCACCGTGACCACGGTCGCGGCGCTCGACGGCGAAGAGCGCGTCGAGGAGGTCGCCCGCATGCTCGGTGGTGACCCGGCCTCGCAGGCTTCACGGGAGCACGCCCGGGAACTGCTGGCGGCCGCAGACGGCCGGTAGGGCCGCGGCCTCGGACGCCGCCCCGGCCCCGTGCGCGACCGGGCGGGCCGTCAGAAGATGTCGCGCACCAGCCGCACCCCGAACTGGACGCCCGTGCGGTCGAGCGTGTGCACACCCGAACCGGCCGCGTCCCAGAAGATCTGGAAGCGGAACTCCACCGGGCGTACGGAGGCCCCCGCACGCCAGCGCGGCAAGGTGGAGTAGACCAGGCCGAGACCGGCCGTGGTTGCCGACGCGTCGGTGCCGCGGACGGCCGCCGATCGGTCGAGCCCGGGCGGGGCTCCGGCGGGTAGCGTGAGCTGGTCGGCGCCGCGCGACCAGTGGGTCAGGTCGAGCGCCAGCGTGACTTCGCGGGTGAGGGCGACGCGTGGGGTCACCCGCAGGAACACCTGGTCGCCGGGGGCCCAGCGCACCCGCTGGCGGCTCGACGCCTCGGGCAGCGCGGCCTCGGGAGGCGCGACTCGCATCGTGCGATCGCCTTCCTGCTGCCGCGTGTAGCGCACGTCGGCCCACACCCCCCACGGCCCGCGCGCCCGGAAGTTCGCGAAGAGGCGTCCCTCGACATCGAGCTGTCCGTCGCCCGAACCGCGGTCGACCAGGTTGTCGGGGTCGTCCTGGGTGCCCGTGGGTAGGCGGATCAGCAGCCCCCCACCCAGCTCGAGAGAGGCCCCTTCGGCCCCCGCACTGTCCGCCCAGCGCCAGCGTGCGACGCGTGCGTTGGCGAAGAGCTCCACGTCGCCGAGCTCGAAACCGCTCGTCCAGGTGGCCAGGGGCGCCGCTCCGATGCCCAACGCCGGGCTCGTGACCAGATCGTCGAAGAAGCCGTCGCCGAGCGGCTCGGTGGCGAGCGGGGGGGCGGTGGGGAAGGTGTTCACACCGAAGGCGCGGAAGCGCGCGTCGAGCGTGCCCGCACGCGCGAGGATCGCATCGCCGAGCGACGAACCCGCGAGCGGGAACACGCCCTGGCCCAGGTAGGCGTCCCGCATCCCCGTGAGGAAGTCCTGCGACTCGGCCAGCAGCGCGGTCCCGCTCGAGCAGTCCGGCGCCTGGGCCGCGCAGGCGTCTTCCACACGCTGCCTGAGCTGGAAGACGGCGACCTCCATGGAGTTGAGAAAGTCCGAGACGTCGGCCGGATCCGAAACGATGGGCGTGAGCCCCACGTTGGCCGAGTCGGGGCGGTAGGCCGACTGCACCTCGGCGCGGCGGCGCACGAAGGGCGCCGTGCCACCCACCGAGAGCCAGTCGAATACGCCCACGTCGACGCGCAGCGGCACCCGCAGGGCGCTCTGAGTGATCACGACGTCCGAGACGCCGAGGGTGAAGGGGGCGACCGACTCGCCCGGCAGCGCACGCCGCAGGCCCTCTTCGGCGCGCTGCAGCGCCGGAACCACCGATGCGCCGAGCGGATCGGCCGAGAACCGGGCCCCCAACGCCTCGCGCCCGTCGGCGCCGAAGACGTGGTCGGCGGACTCGAAGAGTGCACGGATCGAGAAGCGCAGGCGTCCGGGTTCGAGGAGCGGCCCATCGGTCTCCACGGCGCTTCCGTCGGCGCCGGCCTGGGCGTGCAGCGGGGCCGGGAAGCCCATGGCGCCCGCCGCGCCGCAGACCAGCAGGACGAGAGCCCCGAGGCCGGACCCGGCACGGAGGGATCGGGAGGGGCGCCGCGAGGCGCACGCGGAGCTTCGTCTACGGCCGGGATGCACGCGTCTCGGACTCCGATCGAAGGGTCTGCGTCGCGGCCCGGCGGGCCGCCGTAACGGCCCGGAACATAACGACCTGAGGCGGCCAGCGGGAACTTGACACCCCCCCGTGGGGGTCCTACAATTCGGGCCACATCGTCGGTGCTTTTCGAAGTCTTCGAGGGCGGTTCCGTCCGGGCTCCGGGAGCACCGTTCCTGTTGCGGGAATAGCTCAGTTGGTAGAGCACCACCTTGCCAAGGTGGGGGTCGCCGGTTCGAGTCCGGTTTCCCGCTCTGAAGAGGCGGCCGCTCACGGGCGGCCCCTTTTCGTTGGCGCCGTAGCCAAGTGGTAAGGCAGAGGCCTGCAAAGCCTTTATTCCCCGGTTCGAATCCGGGCGGCGCCTCTGACCCGTGCACGACCCCGGCACGCGGATGCGCGCCGGGGTCGTCGTGCGATGGAGACGGATGGAGGCCGACAGCGGCGGCGTGGTGTCACGCGGTTTCCGCCCTGCATCCCGCGTCGCTGCGGGTAGGGGAGGCGTTCGTCGACCGCGGCCGAGCCACGGCGCCGCTTTACGCCTGCGGCTTCGGCGGCACGCCCGCGGGGCTCAGAACGCCAGCAGGCGCGTGATGTTGAATCCCCAGTGCCAGTTCGACGGTTTGAACGAGCTCGCGGCGCCCGCGGGGTACTGTGCGGGGTTCATGCGCAGAGCGTTGGTCACCTCGAGCTTGAAGAAGTGACCGCCCGTCTCCAGTTGGATCCCCAGAGCTCCGGCGTCGTGCCGCAGGTCGGTGCGTGCCTCGGTGAGGTTCCACTCGCCGACGAGTGCGACGACCTCACCCAGGTAGAGCGCACCGTTCACGCCGAGCGCGAATGCGTCGTCGGCGTCGGGCTCGCGAATGTAGGGGTTGTGCACGAACGTGGGCACGATCCCCACGGCGGCCCGCTTGCCCAATCCGACGTTCGCAACGCCCTGAAAATAGTACTGGAAGTTCCGGTCGTCGCCGTCGCTGCGTCCGGGAACCTCCGTGTTCCAGGCGCCACCGGCCACGAGCGCCAACATTAGGGGTGCCGAACCGCCGCGCTCGTAGGCGCGCACCCTCAGGTTGAGATCGACGTTGTCATCCAGATTGGAGCGCTGGAGGGTGAGTTGCACCCGGTCGCTCAGCCCGTACGCGAGTCCGATCCGGTTCCGGATCGGACCGTCGAAGCCGAGGAACGCGTCGGTGTCGCCGATCTCGGGCAGGAATCGGTGGGAGATCTCGAAGAGCCACTCCCCCTGCGCAATGGTTTCGGCCGTGGGCAGGTTGAGCGCCTGTGTGGAGTGAAACACGGTGACGGGCACGGCGGTCTGTGGAGCGCGACGACGCCAGCGCGTGGGGCGCTCGGGGTCCTGCGCGTGGACCATGCCGGGGGCGAGCAGGAGGGCGAGAGCCGTCAGGGTGAGCGTGCGACGAGGCGTCATGATCCGTTCTCCGAAGCGGCCGTCAGGTGGAAATCGAGCTCGACGCGGATGTCGTTGCTGAGTTTGAGGAACATGATCCGCGGGATCTCGATGTCGAAGTCCGAGAGCTGCAGCCCGAAGGCGCAACCCACGCGCAGCGGCGGCGCCGCGCCGTCCACCCGGCATTCCACCGTGAGCGGGCGTTCGACCCCGTGCACGCCGAACGTGCCCGAGGCGACCACGCGGAAGCGCCCGGGCCCGTCGGTGCGGATGCGGTCGACCCCGCCCCGGAACGTGGCGTAGGGGTACTTCTCGACCTCCAGGTAGTTGTCGCGCATGTGGCGGTTGCGCCGGCGGATCCCCGTGTCGAGCGAGGCGAGGTCGACCTCGAAGTAGAGCTCGGAGCCTTCGGGGTCGTCGACTTCACGCAGGCCGCCGCCGTCGAGCCGCACGTATCCGTCGATCCGGTCGGTGACGCCGGCGAATTCCTCGGTGGGCGCCCGGCTGATGAAGCGTACCACGTTGTCGGCGTCGATATCGACGACGAACTCCTGAGCGCCCGCCGGCGTGGGCACCGCCGGCGGAAGGAGGCACGCGACCAGGACGAGCGCGGTGCGGCGCGCGAGGCGGAGGGGCCACGAGGTCATGACGGTCGCCTCAGTTGTTGGGTGCGCCGCTGCTGATCCAGTTGCGGATGTTCGTGAGGTCGATGTTGTCGAGCGGCGCCTGGCCGAGCGGCATGCGAGAGCCGACCGACTGGCGTCCCTCGAGCTTGATCACGATGTAGCTGTTCTGTGGGTCGCCGGGCAGCACGCGGCGGAAGTTCTCCGACGTGGCCTGGACGTTCACCAGGTTGTCGTACGCGACCGCGTTGCGCAGGTCGAGTCCGGCCGACACGGCCGCGCCGTGACAGCTCGACGCCGTACAGCCCCTGCGCGAGAAGATCTCCTG
>RFGQ01000688.1 GCA_003695865.1 Gemmatimonadota bacterium
ACGAGACCCTCGCGCGACCCTGGGCGATTCCGGGCACGAAGGGACTCGAGCACCGGATCGGCGGCCTCACGAAGGCGGTGGACACCGGCAACGTGGTCTACGACGCCGTGAACCACGGCCGCATGGTGGCGCTTCGCAACGAGAAGATCGCACGCATCGCGCAGGACGTTCCGCCGGTCGAGGTGGATGGGCCGCAGAACGCCGAGCTGCTCGTGGTGGGCTGGGGCGGCACGCAGGGCGCGCTGCGCGCGAGCGTGGACGAGGCCCGCGAGCGGGGTCACGCCGTCGCCTACGTCCACCTGCGTCACCTGAACCCCTTCCCCGCCAACCTCGGCGAGGTGCTCGGGGCCTACGACCGAATCCTCGTGCCCGAGCTCAACCAGGGCCAGCTCGCGATGCTGCTGCGCGCCGAGTACCTGGTGCCGGCTCGGTCGTACACCAAGGTCTGTGGCCAGCCCTTCAAGGTCGCCGAGCTCCTCTCGGCGATCGAGCGGGCGCTGCGGGGGGAGGCCGTACAGTGAGTGCCGCGGAAGCGCCGTCGCGCAAGGACTTCGTCTCCGATCAGGACGTTCGCTGGTGTCCCGGCTGCGGCGACTACTCGATCCTCGCCAACGTGCAGCGCGTGATGCCGGAGCTCGGCGTGCCACGCGAGAACGTGGTGTTCGTGTCGGGGATCGGCTGCTCGAGCCGCTTCCCGTACTACATGAACACCTACGGCTTCCACACGATCCACGGCCGCGCGCCCTCCTTCGCCACCGGCATCAAGGCCGCGAACCCCGACCTCTCGGTCTGGGTCGTGACGGGCGACGGCGATGGCCTCTCGATCGGCGGCAACCACCTGCTGCACACGATCCGGCGCAACCTCGACCTGCAGATCCTGCTCTTCAACAACCGCGTCTACGGGCTCACGAAGGGGCAGTACTCGCCCACGTCGCAGCTCGGCATGCGCACGAAGTCGACGCCGATGGGCTCGATCGATCATCCCGTCGATCCCATCGCCTTCGCGCTCGGCGCGGGGGCGACC
>RFGQ01000066.1 GCA_003695865.1 Gemmatimonadota bacterium
CCCGGCCCCGCCGCCCGCGTCGTCGCCCTTACCCCCGTCGTCCCCGCCTCCCGAGCCGCCGGCCGGTGGCCCTCCGGCGCCGTGCAGCGGGCGCGTCGCGTCGAAAGGCACGCTGCCGGCCGCCCGGTTGACCGGCCGGGTCGGGTCGTTCCACGCGGCCGCCCCCGCACCGACGGGCTGCGTGTCGGCGTCGGCCGATCCCGGCTGCCTCGCGGGGCCGGAGTGGCTGGAGGCGTCCGGCGTATCGGCGCTCCCGGGCCGGGCGTGCCCCGAGCCGGTGCCCTCGGCCTCGGCCCAGGCGCCCTGGGGGGCGCGCGGAGCCGACGGATCCCAGCGGTCGCGAAGTACGTCTTCGAGTTCGGCGACCGTTTGCAGGCGGTCGGCGGCGCGGACCTCGAGCGCGCGAAGGATGCCTTCGCTCATGGAGCGCGACATGCCCTCGACGACCTCGTGCGGAGCCCTGAGTTCCTCGCCGGCCATGCGGGAGTTCGCCTCGGGCGGCGCGACGCCGACGACGACGCGGTAGAACGTGGCGGCGCACGCGTAGATATCGGTCCAGGGTCCCTGCCGTCCGCGGCGGTGGTACTGCTCGAAGGGGGCGTAACCCGGGGTGAGCACGGCCGAGAGGCTTCGGCTGCGCTCGCTCATGGCCTGCCGCGAGGCGCCGAAGTCGAGCAGGATGGGCCGACCCTTGTCGGTCAGGTAGATGTTGGAGGGCTTGATGTCGCGATGCAGGAAGCCCCGCGCGTGGACGTCTTCGAGCGCGTCGAGGACGGGCAGGAAGATCTGCACGGCGACATCGAGGGGGATGGTACCGCCCTGCGCGGCGACGTAGTCGCTGAGCGGAGCGCCGTCGTAGTACTTCATGACGAGATAGGCGGTGCCGTTCTCCTCGAAGTAGTCGCTGACCTGGACGACGTTGCGGTGGTCGAACTTGGCGAGCGTGCGGGCCTCTTCGAGGAACTTGCCGAGTCCGTAGACGAAGCTCTCGTGGTCGTCACCGGTGTGGGGGACGATCTCGTAGCGGCTGTTGGAGCGCGCCACCAGGTCGCGGGGCATGAACTCCTTGATGGCCACGCGCGTCTGGAGGTGGAGGTTCCAGCCGAGGTAGGTGATGCCGAAACCGCCGGGGCTGCCGAGGACGCGGCCGATCAGGTACTTGCCGGCCAGCACGGCGCCCACGGGCAGCGTGGTGGGCGACGAAGCCTGGGCGCGGTCGAAGCCGCACCGCTCGCACGTGCCCTCGGGCAGCTCCACGCGGAAGCATCCCGGGCAGAGCCTGGTGGGGTCGGTCTTGCTGGGGTCGGTCATGATTGAACCTCGGAAAGGAACACACCCACGGCCGTGTAG
>RFGQ01000689.1 GCA_003695865.1 Gemmatimonadota bacterium
CGAGGAGCTGGTCGGTGAGCGAAGCCGCACGCGTTCCGGCGCGTCGGATCTCTTCGAGCGAGTCGCCGGCCGGGCCGTCGCCCACCAGTCCGAGCGCCAGCTCGACGTTGCCGTTGATGACGGTGATGAGGTTGTTGAAGTCGTGGGCGATGCCCCCGGCCAGGCGCCCCAGCGACTCGATGCGCTGAGCCGTTTCGAGCTGCATCTCCAGACGGTCGCGCTCGGCTGCGCTCTCTTCGAGGGCGGCTTCCGCACGCCGCAGCGCGGTCACGTCCCAGGCCGCGATCAGGTTCACCGGTTCGCCCTGGTAGCGGATCACGCGCACGGGCACCACGTACAGGCTGACGTACTCGCCCGATGCGTGCCGCAGCCGGATTTCGCGCCCCTCGCTGTCGTCGTCGGCATGCATCTCGCGGATGCGCGGACCCAGGCTCTCGCGCTCGTCCGGGTGGAGCAGATCGTCGAGACGCTCGCCCACGAGGGTCTCACCCGCGCCGTAGCCCAGGTAGCGGGCGGCGGTCGTGTTCATGTAGAGCACCTCGCCGGCCCGGTTGAGCACGACGCCTACGGGAATGCGCTCGAGAATCTCGAGCGTTTCCTCGTGAGCACGCTCGAGCGCGCGTTCCGTGAGCTTGTGCTCGGTCACGTCCGCGGCGACGCCCGCCACGCGAATCACCCGCCCCTCCGGATCGCGCACCGGGAACGTCTTGGCGCGGATCCAACGGAGGGTGCCGTCGGGGCGCAGGATGCGGAACTCGGCGCGCCAGGCTCCGTCGTCCGCTTCGGCCATCCGCGCGCGCACGGCCTCGGCGTCTTCGGGGTGGATGGCATCGGTCCAGGCGAGGGGCGCGGCGACGAGGGGTTGGCGCGGCCGGCCCCAGACCTTTTCGTAGGCAGGGCTCACGTAGAAGAGCCGCTCCCAACCGGGGTCGGTGAGGAAGAAGACCTCGTCGATGTGTTCGGCGAGCTGGCGCAGCCGCAGTTCGGCCGAGGCCAGGCGCCGGGACTGGCGCCGCCGTGTGGTGACGTCGGACTGCACCACGATGGCGCCGCCGTTGCCGCCCAGCCCGTCGACGCGGGTGTGCAGCCAACGCTCCTCGGGTCCGCTGCCGACCGGGTGCTCCAGCTCGAAGTGGGGTGCGCGCCCCTCGAGCACGTCGGCCACGCCCTCGGCCATGTGGCGCCCCGCTTCGCTCCCGGCGGCACCGAGCAGCGTCACGAAGTCCCGTCCCTCGCGGTAGGCGCCGCCGCCGAGCTGTGCCGGGTCGTCGGGAGCCGTCCGCCAGGCGGCGTTCACGTAGACCAGCGTCCCACGCGAGTCGAGGATCGCCACCCGCTGGGGCAGCGCTTCGAGCGCGGCGCGATGGACGTCTGGCGTCATCCCCCCCTCGACGGGATCAGGCGGTGAGCAGTTCGCGGAGTGTGGCCACGAGCATATCGACGGCCACCCGGTTGTGTCCACCGACGGGCACGATGATGTCGGCGTAGCGCTTGCTGGGCTCGACGAACTCCAGGTGCATGGGCCGGACCGTCGTCGTGTACTGGCGGATCACCGACTCGAGCGTCCGTCCCCGCTCCATCAGATCGCGTTCGAGTCGGCGGATGAAGCGGATGTCGGGGTCGGCGTCCACGTAGACCTTCATGTCGAGCATGCGACGGAGGTCCGGGTCGGCGAGCACCAGGATGCCGTCGACGATCACCACGCGTGTCGGCTCGACCCGGCGGACCTCGCCGGTGCGCGTGTGCGTCGTGAAGTCGTACACGGGGACGTCGACCGGTCGACCGTCGGCCAACTCCTGCAGGTGTCGTACCAGCAGGTCGGTCTCGAGCGCGTCGGGGTGGTCGAAGTTGATCTTCTCGCGGTCTTCGACCGAGAGGTTCGAGAAGTCCCGATAGTAGGCGTCGTGGTGAATGAGGGCGACCGACTCGGGCGCGACGCTCTGCACGAGCTCGGTGACGACCGTGGTCTTGCCGGAGCCGCTGCCCCCGGCCACGCCGATCAGGTAGGGCTGCTTCACGCGTCGACGTCGCGTACGTAGATGCGCCGCGCGAGCGCGGAGCGCACCCGCTCGCGGCTGGCCGCACCCGGTTCGCCGCCGATGTCGACGGTGACGCCGCCGTCGGGGCCGGTGACGTCCACCACGGTCACGGTCGTGCCGGGCACGAGCCCTACCGCCTCGAGGTGGCGAAGCTCCGCCGCGTCCTCGTCGCGCACCGCGCGGATTTCGACCCGCTCGCCCGCCGCGGCCTCGGCGAGCGTGCCCAGCGCGAGCGGCTCGATTTCGCCGGCCCGGGTGGGGATGGGCGCACCGTGCGGATCGTGGCTCGGGTCTTCGAGGTGGGCGGCCATGCGATCGATGAGGTCGTCGGAGGCTGCGTGTTCCAGTCGCTCGGCCTCGGCGTGCACGTCGTCCCACGTGTAGCCGAGCCGCTCGACCAGGTACGTCTCGAGGATGCGGTGGCGCCGGATGACCCGCAGCGCCTGGGTACGTCCCGACGGCGTGAGCCGCACCCCCCGGTAGGGCGCGTGCTCGACCCAGCCGTCTTCGGCGAGGCGCTTGACCATGCCGGTGACGGACGCCGGCTGCACACCGAGGTGGTCGGCCAGCGCGCTGGTCGAGGCGGGGTCACCCCCTTCGGTCAGCGCGTAGACCGCCTTGAGGTAGTCCTCGACGGACCGTGAGAGCGTGTGCTCGTCTGGCTTCATGAGCCCACCGGGTCGAACTCCGCGAGCGTGCGCGCCCGGGGCGCGCCCACGCTCGGCTCGGGCCGATCAGCGGACGCGCCCCGGGGTGCGCTCCTCCCAGCCGGCGACGACCTCGACCGTGGTCGTGTAGGTCTCGCCGCCTACTCTCAAGGTAACCTCGAAGGTGCCGGGGAGCACCGTTCGCAGGCTCTGGGGATCCTCTCCCAGACGCCGGGAACGGGGCCGGTCGCGGCTGAGGTCCCACTGCACGCTGCCGAGCCCCGCCTTCCCCGGACCGGTCAGTCGCTTCACCGTCTCGCCCGGCCGGCCGTCGTCGCCCATGCGGCGCACCGTGAGCGTCACCTCGTCGCCCGCGTCTTCGGCCAGGTAGTACCAGAGCGTGGCCCCATACGGCGGATTGGGAGCGGCAAACAGCGAGTTGCCGCGCGATCCGTACGTGCTCTGCATGGCGTACTGGCGCACGGGAAGCGGCCGGAAGAGGTGGGCGGGCCGCGCGAGCACGTCTGCGCTCATCTGCTGGAGTGGCGCGATGTCGAGCACGTAGGCGCCGCGCCCGTACGTGCCCACGACCAGCTCGCTCCGCCGCCAGACGGGATCCATGTCCTTCACCGGAACCGTCGGCAGCCCGTTGTCGAGGCGCGTCCACGCTCCGCCCCCGTCGAGCGAGACCCACACACCGTTCTCGTTGCCCACGAAGAGCAGGTTCGGATTCACCCGGTCCTCGCGGATGACGTAGCTGCCCTTGTCTTCGGGCAGGTTGGCGCTGATGTCGGTCCAGGTCTCCCCGCCGTCCGTCGTGCGGAACACGTAAGGACGGTAGTCATCCCTACGATGGCAGTCGTAGGCGACGTACGCGGTGGCGGTGTCGTGGTGCGAGGGCTCGATCTCGCCCACCCAGCAGCGCTGGGGCGGCACCTGGGGGATGTTGGCGGTGACGTTGTGCCAGGTCTCGCCCCCGTCCCGCGACGTCCAGATGAGCCCGTCGTTGGAGCCCGTCCACAGAATCGACGCGCTGAGCGTCGACTCCGCCACGGAGTGCAGCGAGCGGTAGGAGGTGTGGCCCGAGTCCGGCTCGGGGGCGAAACGGTTCCCCCGGGTCATGTCGGGGCCCAGGATCGTCCAGTCCTCGCCCCGGTCGGTGAGCTTGAACAGGTGGTTGCCCCCCAGGTAGAGCACCGTGGGGTCGTGGTGCGAGAGGACGAAGGGCGTGTTCCAGTCCCAGCGGAACGGGTAACCGCTCTCGGCTCCGGCGTCTTCGGCCAGCGGCTGCAGTCGCTTCACCTCACGCGTTTCGGTGTTCAGGCGCACGACGTTGCCGTACTGGGACGCGTGATAGCGCACGCGCGGATCGTCGGCCGAGATCTGCGAGTGGAAGCCGTCACCGCCCCACACCGAATACCAGTCCGCTTCGGTGATGCCGATCCGCTCTCGGGTGCGCGAAGGCCCGCACCAGGTGCCGTTGTCCTGGTGCCCCGCACAGACGTGATACGGCACCTTGGTCGTGTCGACATCCACTTCGTACATCTGGCTGGCCGGGATGCGCTGATGATCCCAGGTGCGGCCGCCGTCCCACGAGATGTAGACGCCCCCGTCGTTGCCGAGCACGAGGTGATCGGTGTCGTCGGGATCGATCCACAGGGCGTGATGGTCGACGTGGACGCCGCGCCAGCGCTGCGGCTCGAACGTGGTGCCGCCGTCGTCGGAGCGCGCCATGAAGGTGGCGCCGGCCCAGACGCGATCGGGGTTCTGCGGGTCGACCCAGAGCTCGTTGTAGTAGTAGTCGGGCACGGCCGAGATGTCGTGCACGCGGCGCCAGGTCTCACCGCGGTCGTCGCTGCGGAACACGCCGCCGTGTGTCGAGATCGAGGCGTCCCAGGTGGAGCGCGATACCTGGATCACGGCGTAGACGGTCTCCGGCCGGCTGCGCGAGATCGAGAGCCCGATGCGTCCCATGTGCGACGCGGGGAGACCCCGCTCCCCGTCGGTGAGGCGCGTCCAGGTGTCGCCTCCGTCCATGGAGCGGTAGATGCCGCTGCCCGCGCCTGCGCCCTCCATGCGGCCGCCCCCCCAGCGCAGGCGGTGCCACGCCGCCGCGTAGAGGATGTCGGGGTTCTCGGGATCCATCTTGAGGTCCACGAAGCCCGTGGTGTCGTCCACGAACAGGATCTGTTCCCAGGTCTCGCCGCCGTCGCGCGTGCGGTAGACGCCGCGCTCGGGGTTGGGGCCCCACAGGTGGCCGAGCGCGGCGACGTAGACGAGGCCGGGGTCCTCGGGGTGGACGACGATGCGGCCGGTCTCGCGGGTCTCGGTGAGCCCCATATGGCGCCAGGTGCGCCCGCCGTCGGTCGAGCGATAGACGCCGTCGCCCCACTGGTTGGAGCGCAGCGAGTTGCGTTCGCCGGTGCCCACCCAGACGATGTTCGGGTCGGAGGGCGCCACGGCCAGCGCGCCCACCGTGGAAGTCCCCTGGTCGTCGAAGATGGGCTCCCAGGTCGTGCCCAGGTTCGTGGTCTTCCACACGCCCGACGACGCGAAGCCCGCGTAGATCGTCTTGCGTCCGGGCGTGTCGGGCACGGCCAGATCGGTGACGCGACCCGACGGGTTGACCGGGCCGATGAGACGGAACTCGAGGGCCGAAAGGTCGGGCACGGACTGCTGGGCGGCGAGGGGGCCGGCGGCCGCCGCGGCGAGCACGGCGGCGGTCACGGCGAGCGGGGCGGTCGCCCGGGGGGCCGGAGCGGCGGATGAGCGCACGGGAGTCTCCTGTGTCGGTCGATCGATGTGCCCGCCGCCGGCGACCGGGGGC
>RFGQ01000690.1 GCA_003695865.1 Gemmatimonadota bacterium
CCGCACTCGAGCAGATGCTCGCCCGGATCGGCGACGGCGACGTCGCACGGGGCGTCGAGGAGGCGGAACGGCGCCTGGCCGCCGCCGAGGAAGCGCGCGCCCTGCGCGCCGATCTCGAGGCCTCCTATCCGGATCTCGCCCGGCTCGAGGCCGAGATCGCGGACGCCGAGGCGGCCCGCGAACCCTGGACGTTCGACCCCGACGCACTGGACGGCGCGCGGGCCCGTGTTCGGGAGCTCGCAGCGCGCGAGGCCGACCTGAGGGCCGAGCGTGCCCGCCTCGACGAGGCCCGCCGCCGGCTCGAGGCCGAAGTGCGACTGGACGATCTGGACGGCGAACTCGAAGCGCTCGGGTTGGAGCGCGAGCGCCTCGCGTGGACGCGTGACCGCGCGTGGCTGCTGGCGCGCATCGTGCGCGAGGTGGACCGCCGCTTCCGCGAGGCGCACCAGCCCGACGTGGTCCGCAGAGCGGCAGCCCACCTGGCCCGCCTCACCGCCGGACGCTACGAGGCGCTGCTGGCCGACGAGGACGAGCGCGGGGCCATCCGGTTCAACGCGCGCACGGCCGACGGAGAAGCCGTGCCGGTCGAGAGCCTCTCGACGGGCACGCGTGAGCAGGTCTACTGGGCGCTGCGCGTCGCGTTGCTCGACCACCTCGACCGGGCGGGTGCGTCGCTGCCGCTCATGGTCGACGAGGTCTTCGTCAACTGGGACGCCGAGCGCCGCGCCCGGGGCCTCGAGCTGCTGCGCGACGTTTCGGCCCGCCGCCAGGTGTTCGTCTTCACCTGCCACGCCGACTGGGCGACCGAACTCGAACGCGAGGGCGCGCGCCGCATCGACCTGCCCAGGCTGCCCGCGTCGGCCGGGGGGGGTGCGCCCGATCCCGCGCCCGGCGAGGGCGCCGATTCCGGAGGTGCGGCGTGAGCCACACGGTCGAATTGGATCTTCCCCTGCACGTCGTGCACCAGCCGGGCGCGGGCCGTCCGCTCGTGTTTCTGCATGGCTTCGGCGCCAACCTCTACACCTGGCACGCGTGGGCCCCCATGCTCGCGGCGTACGACCGCTATCTGGTCGATCTGAAGGGCCACGGCCGCGCACCCGCGCCCGACGACGGGCGCTACGCACCGGCCGACCAGGCGGCGCTCGTCCATGAGATGATCCTGCGACTCGACCTGCGCGACGTGACCCTGGTGGGCCACTCGATGGGTGGGGGCATCGCCCTGCTCACCGCGCTGCGGCTCCTGGACGGGGGAGCACCCCACCTGAGGGGGCTCGTGTTGGTCGCGAGCGCCGCCTATCCGCAGCGCCTGCCCCCGTTCATCTCGATCGCGCGGCGGGGCGTGCTCGCGCGGGCCGGCTTCGCGTTGCTGCCCAAACGCCTCCTCATGCGCGCGGTGCTGCGGGCCATCGTGCACGATCCGGCGAGCGTGAAAGACGAACAGGTCGAGGCCTACGCGGCCCCGTACCGCGACGCCGCCCACCGCCGGGCGCTGCTGGCCACGGCTCGCCAGCTCATTCCCGACGACCTGGGCGCGTGGACCGCCCGCTTCCCCGAGATCGACGTGCCCTCGCTCCTCCTGTGGGGGCGCGAGGACCGGGTCGTGCCGCTGTCGGTGGGCGAAGCGCTGGCCCGCGCGCTTCCCCATGCCCGCCTCGAGGTGTTGGACGCCTGCGGCCATATGCCGCCCGAAGAGATGCCCGAAGCGTCGCTGGCCCCAGTGCTGCGCTTCCTGGGCTCGCAGGACGGCGGTTGATCCCGCCTTCGCCCCGCAGGTGCCGGGGCGGTCAGTCGCGCGTCGGGGCACCGCCCCCGCGGGTCGTGGACCGCCCGCGCCCGCGCGCGGCCCGCCAGCGCTCGCGCGCGAGCGTGTAGAACATCTTGCTGCCGGCCCGGAGCGTCCCAAGGACGGAACCCGAGATCTTCGAACGGCCGGCTCGCCGCTTGCCGTGTTCGACCGGGACCGTGACGATCCGCAGTCCCCGTTGGGCGGCCCGGATCTGCATCTGCAGGGTCCAGCCCCAGTTGCGGTCGTCCATGCCGAGTTCGAGCAGGCGGTCGAAACGGACGGCCCGAAAGGGAGGCAGATCGTCGAAACGGTGGCCGAACAGCACCCGCACGAGCGCGAGGACGATGCGATTCCCCAGGCGCGCGTGTACGAACGCCGTCCCGAAGCGGTTGTGGTCGCGCACGCGAAGTCCGAGTGTGAGGTCGGCCTCGCCCGAGAGGATCGGCTGCACGAGTGCTTCGATCTGGCGAGGTCCCTCGGCGTGGTCGGCGTCCAGGAACACGAGCACGTCGGGATGGTCTTGGGAGGCGAGCTGCGCGATGCCCGCCAGGCAGGCCGCGCCGTATCCGCGCTCCGGCTCGGACACGACGGTCGCGCCATGGGCGCGGGCGACCTCGGAGGTGGCGTCGGTCGACCCGTTGTCGACCACGATCACCCGGTCGGCACGGCTCTGCGCCAGCGCGGTGAGCAGGCCGGGGAGCGTTGCCGCCTCGTTGAGCGCGGGAATCAGGACCGCAACGGTGGGGCGCATGGATTGACGGCACTCTGCGGATGAACGCTCACACTCCCCGACCCGTCCCCGACCCCCCGGC
>RFGQ01000691.1 GCA_003695865.1 Gemmatimonadota bacterium
CTCCCCGTCCAGGGAGCGGGCCGTCGTGTTCGGCGCCCCGCCGCGAAACGCGGCGCCTCGGGGGCCCGGTGGAGGAAGCGGCGCTTGCCGCCCCGCAGCGGTCCGTCGTCTCAGGTGCCCGGGCGAACCAGTTCGAGCTCACCCCGCGTGACGATCTCCATCGTGCGCTGACCGGACGTGCGGTTGCGAATCCGCGAAGTGCAGCGGTAGTCGCCCTCGATGCGGTCGTCCTTGGGCTTGAACTTGAGCTTACCCTTGCACTCGCTCAGACGGTCGTCCGCATAGGTGAGCACGAACTCGAGTTCCTTGTCCTTGCCCTCGCCCTTGTCCTTGATCTTGATATCGGAAAGCATGAACCGTTCGGGCGGCGGGACATCGATCCCTCCACGTCCACCGGTGCATTTCTGCTCCACCACGCCATCCCCCGTCACCTCGTCGCCCGCGCGGACGAACTGCAGGCGCCACTTGCCCTCGCAATCCATCTCGCCGTCCCGCGCGATGGCCCGGTCACGCCGCCGCTGTACGGCCGGGTCGCGGACCGGCTTGGTCTCGGATTCGAACGTGCCCTCCCAGGGCCCGAGGAAGAAGCTCGCCGGATCGGCCACGTCGCCCTCCTGAGCGGCGGCCGGAGCCGCCGGAGCCGCACCGGCCAGGACCAGAACTCCCCCGAAGATCAACCATGTACCCTTCATCGTCGCGTCTCCCGGTGATGACCACCTCTGCGGGGGCCGCCGCCTTGACGGCGGCCTCGCGATCACGGTCCATGCAACATAGGGTGCGGGACGGCGGCGCGCGAGACCGCGTCGTCTGCGCAACGGCGCGGCCCACCACGGCCCGCAGGTCTAGAAAAACACCGGCTCCTTGTACGAGCCGAACACCTCCTCCATCACGCTGCGGATCTCGTAAAGCGTGCAGTAGGCCCGCGCGCAATCCAGGATCCGCGGTACCACGTTTTCGTCCGAAGCGCACGCCGCCCTGAGCGCATCCAGGGTCTGCCGCACCCGCTCCGCGTCGCGGGTCTCGCGCAGTTGGGCCATGCGCCGGCGCTGCTTCTCCTCGACACTGGGATCGATGCGCAACAGGTCGATCTCCACGTCCTCCGAGCCCTCTTCGAAGGCGTTCACGCCCACTACGACGCGTTCGCCGCGCTCGACCTCGAGCTGCTGGCGCAGCGCCGACTCGGCGATCTCGCGCTGGAACCACCCGGCCTCGATGGCCGGCACCACGCCCCCCGCTTCTTCGATGCGTTCGAAGATCTCGAGCGCGTCGGCCTCGAGTCGGTCCGTGAGCGTCTCGACGAAGTACGACCCCGCAAGGGGGTCGATCGTGTTCGCCACGCCCGTCTCGTGCGCGAGAATCTGCTGCGTGCGCAGCGCGATGCGGACCGCTTTCTCGGTGGGCAGGGCGAGCGTCTCGTCCATCGAGTTCGTGTGCAGCGACTGGGTGCCGCCCAGCACGGCCGCCAGCGCCTGATAGGCCACGCGCACGATGTTGTTTTCGGGCTGCTGCGCGGTGAGCGTGACGCCCGCGGTCTGGGCGTGCGTGCGCAGGCGCCAGGCCTCGGGATTCGTCGCTCCGTAGCGCTCGCGCAGGGTGCGCGCCCAGATGCGGCGCGCGGCGCGGAACTTGGCGACCTCTTCGAAGAAGTCGTTGTGGACGTCGAAGAAGAACGACAGACGCGGCGCGAAGACGTTCACGTCGAGGCCCCGCGCGATGCCGCGCTCGACGTACTCGAACCCGTTGCGGAGCGTGAAGGCCAGTTCCTGTGCCGCCGTCGCGCCCGCCTCGCGGATGTGGTAGCCCGAGATCGAGATCGGGTTGTACTTCGGCGCATGCGTGCTGCACCACTCGAACATGTCGACGATGCAGCGGAGCGCCGGTTCGGGAGGGAAGATCCAGGCGTGCTGCGCCTGGTATTCCTTGAGGACGTCGTTCTGGACCGTGCCCCTCAGCTTCTCGGGACCGACGCCCTGCTTCTCGGCGGCCGCGACGTAGAAGCAGAACAGGATCACGGCCGGACCGTTGATCGTCATCGACACCGACACCTGGTCGAGCGGGATGCCGTCGAACAGGGTCTCCATGTCGGCCAGGGACGAGATGGCCACGCCGCACACGCCGACCTCGCCCAGAGACCGGGGATGGTCGGAGTCGTAGCCCATCAGCGTGGGGAAGTCGAAGGCGACCGAGAGCCCGGTCTGACCGTGCTTGAGCAGGTACTTGTAGCGCTCGTTCGTCTCTTCGGCGGTCGCGAACCCCGCGAACTGCCGCATCGTCCACAGACGCGTGCGGTACATGGTCGCGTACGGCCCGCGGGTGAACGGGAAGGACCCCGGCAGGCCCAGGGCATCCTCGTAGGGTGGGGCACCGACCCGGTCGAGCGGCGTATAGAGCGGCTCGATCGGGCGCCCCGACACGGTCGTGAACGGCGCATCGCGATGCGGCGTGGCCTCGTAGAGCGCCCGCCAGCGCTCGACCTCGGCCCGCAGTCGCTCGAGCTCCTCGTCCTTGCGGGCCAGCGCGTCGGCTCGCTCGGCCGCCGCCACGGCGTCCCGTTCGATCGTCGACATCCGTACGTCCGTTCCAGGGTCGTGAATGCGGGCACCCCAGCGTGCGCCACGCGCGGCCGGAGCCCGACCGGCGCGCGCGGGCCATCCGGGCCCGTAGGGGCGATACCCCCAACCTTGAAAGATGTCCCGAGAGGCGGGCACGGCCAAGGCGCCACGCCGCCCCCAGGAGAGACCCTCAGGACTCGCCGAGCACGTCCTTCAGGATGGCCCGCGCCACCGAATAGGGGGTCTCACGGCCAGCGGTGATGCCGTCCAGCCCGCGGTCGAGCACCGCACCGGTCGTCTCGCGGCCCCACACGATACGGCGTAGCTCGCGGTCGACGACATCGCGCACGCGGGTGCGCGCCCGCGCACGGCGCCGGCGCTCGAGTTCTCCGCTGTCGCGCAGGTAGGCCCGGTGGCGTTCGACCCAGGCGAGCAGCTCCTCCACGCCCTCCCCCCGCTGCGCCACGGTGCGCAGGATGGGGATGGTCCACAGCGGTTCGTCGTCGGGCGGCGGGCCCGGCGGCGCGGCGGCGGAGTCGGCCTCGGAGGC
>RFGQ01000692.1 GCA_003695865.1 Gemmatimonadota bacterium
GAGCGGGCCCGGCCGGGTGGACCCGTGGGGCGGCTGACCGTCGTCTACGACGGGGACTGCGGCATGTGCCAGCGCTCGGTGGAGGTGCTGCGGCGCTGGGACCACGGCGGCAGCCTGGAGATCGTCGCCTCGCAGGCGCCCGGCGTGCGGGAGCGCTTTCCCTGGATCCCGCCCCGGGCGTACGAGCGTTCCCTCCAGGTGGTGGACGGGGAGGGCACGACCTGGTCGGGGGCCGCCGCGTTCGAGGTGATCCTCAACGCGTTGCCGCGCAGGCGGTGGCTGGCGTGGATCTTCCGCGTGCCCTTCGCACGGCCCGTGGCCGAGCGCGTCTACCGCTCGATCGCTGCACGCAGGGCCCGCATCTCGGAGTGGTTGGGCGCCCCTGCGTGCGAGCTGGGCGACGACGCAGGGGCGCCCGGAGAGCGTTAGCGGTCGGCGCCGCCGTCGTCCTTCACGCGCGTGTAGACGCCGTCGAAGATCATCGTCCACGTCTTGCCGCCGTCGAGCGAGCGCTCCCAGCGCTGGCTGACCCGGTCGGGATCGCCGTCGATCGGACGCCAGGTGATGCGCTCCCGGGTCGGGCGGCGCTGCCGGTCCATGCCGTCGCCCTCGAGCACCATGGCGCCGTCGGCGAACCCGCCCTCGAGCCGCAGCAACAGTCCCGTGTTGTCCACCCAGGTCTGATGCCACACGCCCCGGGTGCGGTCGTAGATGTTGAAGCTCTGCCCCTCGTAGCCGCTGGGCGTACGGTAGTGTTCATGGATCACGCAGTCCCGCAGGGAGCGGCGGATGACGTTGCGCGCCGGTGGGTTCTGGCTGCCCGCGGCGCGCACGTCCCACGTGCCGACCCAGAAGTCGAACTGGCGATAGGCTTCCGCCGAACACGGGGCCGCGTTCTGGGCCGACAGCGCCGGGGCTCCGAGTGCACCGGCCGCCAGGAGGGCGGCGAGAAGCGCGGCCGTCGAACGGGTGGGGGGCTCTCTGAACACGTGCAACCTCCTGAGTTCTGCGGGTGGTGGGCGAGCGGGGCGGGCCCCGCGCCCGGGCCCGCGGCGCCGTCGGGCGTCGGGGCCGTGCCGCGCCCGGCCCGGGCTGCGGCGGTATCGGCCAAAAGTACGCCGGTGGACCCATGCGCTTTCGGCCGCGGACCCGCGGGTGTAACCATTCTACTAGATCTATCGTAGACAGGGACATCATGGGAGACGTGACCTTCACCGAGCGCGAGCTCGACGTCATGGCGGTGCTCTGGGAGCGGGGCGGAGCGACCGTGGCCGAAGTGCGGGAGGCCATGCTTCCCGACCTCGCGTACACGACCGTGCTCACCATCCTGCGCACGCTCGAGGAGAAGGGCTACGTCAGGCACGAGGCGATCGGCCGGGCCTACCGCTACTACCCACGGGTCGCGCGCGACGACGCCCGCGCGAGCGCGCTTCGGCGCCTGACCCAGAAGCTCTTCGCGGGCTCGACCGAGCGCCTGCTGACCCATCTGGTGGAGGAGCGTGACCTGGACGAGGCCGAGCTCGAGCGGCTCCGCCGGCTCCTGGACGAGAGGCTGGGCAAGGGAGGAGGAGGACGGTGACTCACTGGTTCGCGTACACGATCGCCGCGTCATCGCTCGTGGGGCTGGCGTGCTGGCTGCTCGAGGCGGGCGCCTGGCGGCGAGGCTGGGGCACACGTCGCGCGTGGCTGGCGGGCATGTTCGGAGCCGTCTGCATGCCCCTCCTCGCGTGGAACGGGCTCGCGGGCGTCTGGCCCGGCGGCCTCCTCGAGACCGTGCGGCCGGCTTCGCTCGGGCTCGTGGGCGAGGCGCTCGGGGCGGCTCCGGCGCTCCCCTCGGGTCTGCTCGCGAGCGCGTGGCTCGCGGCTTCGGCGGTGCTGTTCCTGTCGCTCGCCGCAGGTCTCGCGGCCGGCGCCTGGCGAACCCGTCGCTGGCGCGAGACGATGCTCGACGGGACCCCGGTGCGGGTGAGCGAGTCGGTGGGCCCGGCGGTCGTCGGCGTGCTGCGTCCGACGATCGTGGTGCCTCGCTGGGTGCTCGGGGCGCCGGCCGCGGAGCGGGCCATGATCCTACGGCACGAGAGCGAGCATGTACGCGCGGGCGACCCACGGCTGCTGCTCGTCGGTCGGGTGCTGGTGGCTCTGATGCCCTGGAATCTGCCGCTGTGGTGGATGGCCCGCCGCCTGAGGCTGGCGGTCGAGGTCGACTGTGACCGCCGGGTGCTCCGGCACGCCCGCCCCGACGTGCGGGCGTACGGCGCGCTGCTGCTGACCGTGGGACGCCACCGGCCGGGGTGGGTCGGGGCGCTGGCGGGCCTCGCCCGCCCGCGCTCCATGCTCGAGCATCGCC
>RFGQ01000693.1 GCA_003695865.1 Gemmatimonadota bacterium
GCGCATGAGCACGCGCGACCCGGCCCGGGCGTTCTACCGGGCGCTGATCCGGCTCTATCCGCGGCCGTTCCGCACGCGCTACGAGCACGACCTGCTGATGGTCTTCGACGACCGCCGCCGCGAGCCCCGCTTCGCGGGCGCGCTGGGCGGCGTGCGGCTCGTCCTCTATCTGCTGCGCGACTTCATGATCTCGATGCCGCTGGCCCACCGGCGGCGCGCCGGATCCGGACCGACGGGGACGACGAGGAGGGGCACCCTCATGCACGACTTCCGACGAGACCTGGTCTTCAGCGTGCGCATGCTGCTGAAGAATCCGCTGTTCACGCTCTCGGCCGTGGCCACGCTGGCGCTGGGTATCGGGCTCAACACGGCCACCTACACGGCGGTGCATCAACTGCTGCTCGCGCCGCTGCCCGGTGCGGAGCGTCCCGAGGAACTGGTTCAGGTCTATCGCCGCTGGCCCGGCATCGAATACGGCTCGAACTCGATTCCGCACTATCAGGACGTGCGCGACCGCTCGGGCGACGTGTTCGAGAATCTGGCGGCCTGGAACTTCGCGCCCATGGCGCTGTCGAGCGACGGCGGCAACGAGCGGGTGATCGGACTGGTGGTGAGCGCGAACTTCTTTCAGACGTTCGGCGTGGAGCCGGTGCTCGGCCGCACCTTCATCCCCGGCGAAGAAGACCGGGGGCCGGGCGCGCACCCGGTGGTCGTGCTGGGCCACAGCTTCTGGCGCTCGCGCTTCGGCGCGGACCGTTCGGTGGTGGGCCGCACGATCCGCCTGAACGGTCATCCGTTCGAGGTGGTGGGCGTGGCACCGCCCGGCTTCGGCGGCCCGCTGAGCGTGGCCGACGCGCCGCTCTACGTGCCCATCATGATGCTCGACGTGATCATGCCGGGCAGCGAGCTGCTCGAGCGCCGCGGCAACAACAGCTTCACGGTGGTGGGTCGGCTCAGGGACGGCGTCACCGTCGAACAGGCCCGCGCGCGCTTCGACGCCATCCTGGCCCAGCTCCGCGAGGCGTATCCCGACTTCTACGAGCGGCAGGTGGGCACGACGCTGGTGCCCCAGATGCAGGCGGGCCTGCACCCCAGCTTCCAGGGGGTGGAGAGCCGGCTGAGCACGGTGATGATGGCGGTGGTCGTGATTCTGCTGCTCATCGCGTGCGTGAACGTGGCCAACCTCTTTCTGGCGCGGGCACGGGACCGGCGCCGGGAGATCGGCATCCGTCTGAGCCTGGGCGCGAGCCGGGGGCGCGTGGTGCGCCAGCTCCTGACCGAGAGCGTGATGTTCAGCCTGCTGGCGGGCGGCGCGGGACTGCTGCTGGCCCGGGTGGCCACGCGCGCGCTGGCGGCGTTCCGGCCGCCCATCGAGGGCCCGTGGCGTGTGCACTTCGAGACCGACGGCAGCGTGCTGCTGTTCACGCTCGGGGTATCGCTCGCGGCCGGTCTGCTGTTCGGCATGGCGCCCGCACTCGAGGCCACGCGGGCCGACACGATCGGGGCCGTGAAGGGCGACGAGGGCGGCGCACGCTCGCGCTCGCGCCTCAGCCAGACGCTCGTGGTGGCGCAGGTGGCGCTGTCGCTGGTGCTGCTCACCAGCTCGGGCCTGTTCCTGCGCGCCCTGGGCCGCGCCACGCAGATCGATCCCGGTTTCGCCGATCCGTCGTCGCTGGTCATGGCCTCGCTCGATCCCAGCCTGCAGGGCTACGACGAGGCCTCGGCGCGCGCGGTCTACGACCGGGTGCTCGAGCGCGTGCGCGCGCTGCCCGGCGTGAAGGACGCGGCGGTGACCACCACGGTGCCGCTGGGGCTCGAGGGCAGCGACCGCGGCATCGGCATTCCCGGCTACGAGTTCGCCGAAGACGAACCGCGCAACGTGCTCTACGCCTACGTGAGCGAGCGCTACTTCGAGACGATGGGCGTGCCGCTCGTCGAGGGCCGCACCTTCACACGCGCCGACGATGCCGCGGCGCCCCCGGTCATCATCGTGAACCGCCGCTTCGCCGAGCGCTTCTGGCCGGGCGAGTCTGCGGTGGGACGGCTGGTGTACACGGCGGGCAAGGAGCGCCAGGTGGTGGGCGTGGTCGAGACCGGCAAGTACGGATCGCTGGGCGAGGCCGAGAAGGAGTTCATGTGGCTGCCGGTGCGCGAGCTGTTCGACCCGGAGCTCACGGTGGTGGCGCGTACGGCGGGCGATCCGGCCGAGGTGCTCAGGGCCCTGCAGGGTGTGGTGCGGAGTATCGACGCCGACCTGCCGGTCTACGACGTGAAGACCATGCGCGAGCACCTGGGCCTGGCGCTGCTGCCCGCGCGGCTGGCCGGCTCGGTGCTGGGACTGTTCGGGCTGCTGGGGCTCGCGCTGGCGGGCATCGGCATCTATGGCGTGATGGCCTATTCCGTGGCCCAGCGGCGGCGTGAACTGGGCATCCGGGTGGCGCTGGGCGCCGACCGCGGCTCGGTGCTCGGACTCGTGCTGCGCGAGGGCCTGCGGCTCGCCGCGGCGGGCCTGGTGCTCGGGTGGCTCGGTGCGCTCGGTGTGGGCGCCGCGGTCGAGGGCCTGCTCTACGGCGTGGACGGCCGCGATCCGGTGGCGCTCAC
>RFGQ01000067.1 GCA_003695865.1 Gemmatimonadota bacterium
CCTGCGCGCCGGGCGGGCGGTGGCGAGCGAGATCGTGGTGGACGGCTGGCGCCGCCACCTGGGGTACGACGGACCCGATGTCTCGCCCGCCGAGGCCGGTGCGGCGCTGGCCCGCATCTCCGCCGAACACGACCTCACCTTCTACGCCCACTACCACACCGACACGGCCGGCCACCGGGGCGGTATGAGCGGCGCCGTCGAGGCGCTCGAACGCGTCGACGCGTTCCTGGGCGGCCTGCTCGACCACCTGGATCCCGCCGCCGCGCTCGTGCTCGCGAGCGATCACGGCAACATCGAAGACGTGCGCGCCGGGCACACGACCCATCCCGCGCTGTTGCTGGTGGCGCGCGGCGCCGTGCGCGCGACGGGGCGCACAACCCCGGGTGACCTCACCGACGTGAAGCCCCTGCTGCTCGAACTCCTCGGGAGCGACGACCCGCCCCCACACTGAGCCGCGGCGCACCGAAGCTCGCGCGACGGCCCGGGGGGCGCGCCGCCCCTTCGCGCCATGGCCCCGCCCGCCGGCGCACCGCAGGGTCGTCGGCATGGAGACGCCGCACCGCACCCACCACCGCCCCCGCCTGGGCGAACGCCTGGTCGCGCGGGGCGCCGTCACGGACGCCGATGTCGAGGCCGCCCTGCGCGCACAGGCGCGCCGCGGCGGCCGGCTGGGTGAGCTCCTGGTGGCCGCGCGCGCGCTCGACGACGAGGCGCTGGCGCGCGCGCTGGCCGAGCAGCTCGGCCTGCCGTACGCGCCGCCGCCGCTCGCGCCCGACCCCGAAGCGAGGGGCCTGCTTCCCTGGGACGACCTGGCGGTCCGGGGCGCGGTGCCCCTGGCGCTGGTCGGGCGCCGCCTGCGCCTGGCCGTGCGCGACCCCCTGGACGCCGAGCTCGTGGCGGACGTGCGCTTCCGTACCGGCCGGCCAGTCGAGGTGGTCGTGGCGGGCGCGGGCGCGGTCGAGCGGGCCCTGGCCGAGCTCCGGCGCGCCGACCTCCCCGCGCTCATCGAACGCCTCCCGCGCCCCGAGGCCGACGCACCCGAAGAGACGCTCGAGGCGCTGGTGGGCTCGGCCCCGGTCGTGCGTGTGGTCGACCACGTGCTGGGCGCCGCGGCCGACGCGGGAGCGTCGGACGTGCACATCGAGCGGCACGGCGACCACGTGCGGGTGCGGCAGCGCGTGGACGGCGTTCTGCACACCGTCCTGCAGCTTCCGGCGGCCAGCCACGCGCCCATCGCGTCGCGCCTCAAGGTCATGGCGGGCATGGACATCGCCGTGCGCCGCAGGCCACAGGACGGCGGCTTCGCGTTCACGGCCGCCGGACGCGAGCGCCGCGTACGCGTCTCGACGCTGCCCGTGGAGGGGGGCGAGAAGGTCGTGCTACGCATCCTCGATCCCCGGGGCGCGCCCCGAGGCCTCGATCAGCTCGGCATGGACGCGGCCGACGCGCGCCTGCTTCGCCGGCTCGGGCGCGTGGGACAGGGCGTCATCCTGGCCGTGGGGCCTACCGGCAGCGGCAAGAGCAGCAGCCTGTTCGCCGCGCTGCACGAGCTGAACGAAGAAGGCCGGAACGTCGTCACGATCGAGGATCCGGTGGAGTACACCCTTCCCGGCGTCAACCAGGTGCAGGTGCAGCCGCAGGCCGGCGTCACCTTCCCGGCCGCGCTGCGCGCCATTCTGCGGCAGGATCCCGACGTGATCATGGTGGGCGAGATCCGCGACCGGGAGACGGCCGAGATCGCCATGGCCGCGGCGGTCACCGGTCACCTCGTGCTCTCGACCCTGCACACCTGGGACGCTCCGGGCGCGATCACGCGCCTGCTCGACATGGGCGTGCCGCCCTACCTGGTGGCCGGAGGCCTCTCGGGCGTGGTGGCCCAGCGCCTGGTTCGCACCGTGTGTCCGGTATGCCGGGCCCGCAGCCGGCCGGGCGCCTGCAGCGCGTGCACCGACGGCTACCGGGGCCGCACCGGCATCTTCCAGGTACTCGCCCTCACCGACGTACTGCGCGACGCCGTGGCGCGCGGGGCGCGCGAGCCCGAGCTCCGCCGTCTGGCGGCGAAGGCCGGTATGCGCTCACTGGCCGAAGACGCGCGCCGGGCCGTGGCCGAAGGACGCACGACCCCACACGAGGTCGCGCACGTGTTGCTGGGCGACGCGGCGGCCGCCGCGCCCTGCCCGCACTGCGGCCGTGAGGGGCCGCTCGATGCTCCGGGTTGCCCCCACTGCGGTCGGCCCCGTAGGGCCGTGTGTGCGTGCGGCCGGGGGCTGGAGCACGGCTGGCGCTACTGCCCGGAGTGCCTGCGGCCCAGGCGCTGAAGCGAGCCGCCGCCCGCCGTCCCGCTCCCCCGGGCTCCGGCCCTCAGCGCCCTCCGACTTCGCGGAGCAGGCGGGCGATGGGATCGCCGCCCGAACCGGGCCAGAAGTGCCGGTCGGAGAGCCGGTTGAGCGCCACGCGCACGTCTCCGAAGCGCTGCGAGATGGCTCTGAGCACCTGTTCGATGCCGACGCGCTCGGCTTCGGGCGACTCGGCCGCGAGCCGGTATCCCGTCGATCCCCACTGCTCGAAGTAAGACACCGGCGGTGCGCCCCTGCGCCTCACCCGCGCATCCAGGAAGCCGGGGAACAGGCCAGTGAGCCACAGCGCGAAGTCTCCCAGGTGCACGCGGGCCATGAAGCGCTCGCGTTCGCCGCCCCGATCGAGTCGCTCGACGATCTCGGTGACGTAGTGGTACTCGGTGGGGTCGTCGTCGCTCAGCCGGAACGCGCGGCGCGCCTGGCCGAAGCGCACGAGCACCGACGCCACGTAGTCCGCCGCGGCGCGGTCGTCCACGCCGTGCTCGAGCATCACCTGCCGCACGAGCACGTAGAACACGACGCTCGGTGGCGTCTTCACTCCCCTGCCGGTGAGCAGCGCGTTGGCGACGCGGGGGTCGTCGAGCAGCACGTCCACGCCCTCGGCCTCCAGGCGGTCCCGGGCGGAGACCGCGAGCTCGCGGTCTCCGTCGGCCAGCAGCTCGACGAGGTGGAGCGCGTCGGCGCGCCCGATCGAAGCGCGGATCGTCGGCAGGATCATCGTGTGGCACCTCCTGTGCGGTCGGCTCCGGACTCGCTTGCCCCCGCGGACGGGCGCCCGCACCTTCGCCAGGCGCGCGCCGGCGGCTGTCCTTCACCTGTTCATGGTGTCGGCGCGCCGCGCAAGGTCCTCAAGGGCGCGGATCGGCGCGCTCGGCCACACCTCGGTTAATACGGGCGGAAGATGGGACGGATCCGCAGCGTGGAGCGGCGCGTGTTCCTCGCGATCCTCGCCGTGGCGCTGATTCCGGCGGCATTCACCCTCGCCGTGGGCGCCTTCGCCCTCAGCGAGGGGCTGGCGCGCGCCGGGGCGGGCCCCTGGGAAGACGCGGCCGAGTCGGGCCGTGTGCTCCTCGAGGCCGTGGAGGCCGGCGCCGGCGCCGACAGCGCCCTGCTCGCCGCCGCACGGCGCCACCGCGAGACGCTCTCGGCGTCCATGCGCCTGGCCAGGCGCTACCAGTTCGTGACCGACAGCGCCCGCCGTGCCGTGCCCGCGGCGGCGCTCGCGTTCGCGGTGCTCATCACGCTGCTGGCCGCGCTGGCCGCCCGCCTGGTGGCGCGCGGGGTCGCGGAGCCGATCCGCGCGCTGGTGGACTGGACGGAGCGCATCGCGCGCGACGAGCCGCTGCCCGCGACGGGCCCTGCGGCCGACGTGCGCGAATTCGCCGCGCTCGAAGACGCGCTGCGCCGCATGGCGGGCGAGCTTTCGGCGGCGCGCAGCCGCGAGGTGGAGGCGGCGCGGCTCCGCTCGTGGACCGAGATGGCGCGCCGTGTCGCGCACGAACTCAAGAACCCGCTCACGCCCATGCGCATGGCGGCCGCCACGGTGGCCCGCGCCGCCGACCCGGCGCTCGCCGAGGCCGGCCGCGTGCTGGTCGACGAGGTCGCGCGGCTCGACGAGATGGCGCGCTCGTTCAGCCAGTTCGGCCGCATGCC
>RFGQ01000694.1 GCA_003695865.1 Gemmatimonadota bacterium
GGCAGCGGGTCCTCGTCGTCCACGCGCACCGAGCGGTAGACCATCTCGCCGCCGCCGAGCGCGTCCATGAGCGCCCTGAGCGCGCCCAGATCCTCGTTGCTGGCGCCGGCGGAGACCACCGCCTGCACGCCCCCCTCGGCACCTTTCAGCGCTTCGGTGAGGGCCGAGAGCGCTTCGCTCCAGCCCGTGGCCCCCTGCCCGAGCGCGCCCCTGAGCACGGGCGCCTCGAGCCGATCGCTACGGTTGATCCCCTCGTAGCGCGCCCGGCCGAAGTCGCACATCCAGTGCCCGTTCACCTCGGGGTTGAAGCGCGGCTTCAGGCGCTGCACCAGGTTGTCACGGCTGTGCAGCTCGATGGCGCATCCCTGCGAGCAGTTGGGGCAGATGGAGGGCGTGCGGTCGAGGTCCCAGGCACGCGCCTTGTACAGGAAGTCCTTCGAGACCAGCGCGCCCACCGGGCAGATGTCGACCACGTTGCCCGCCCACGAGGCTTCCTCGAGCCCGCGCTCGAAGAAGGTGTCGATCACCGAACGGTTGCCCCGCTCGACGACGGTGAGCAGCGGCTTCTGCTCGAGTTCCGTCATGAAGCGGACGCAACGGGTGCACATGACGCAGCGGTCGCCGTAGAAGAGCACGTCGCCGCCGAAGTCGTCGCGGCCGAACACCCGCTTGGGCTCGCGCGAGCGGCCGTGGTCGCGCCCCTCTTCGTGCACGTAGTTCTGCAGGTGGCACTCGCCCGACTGATCGCAGATCGGGCAGTCGAGCGGGTGGTTCACCAGGTAGAACTCGAGCACCCCAGTGCGCATGCGCCGGGCCTTCTCGCTGTCGGTGTGCACCACCTGCCCGTCGGCCACCTGCGTCACGCACGAGGGCATGAGCTTGGGTGCGCCCTCGACCTCCACCAGGCAGAGGCGGCACATGGCCGGCGACGAGAGGCCGTCGTGGTAGCAGTAGTGCGGCACCGTCGTGCCCTTTTCGCGCGCGGCCTGGAGGATCGTGGTCCCCTTGGGGACGGTGACCTCCTCGCCGTCGATCGTCAGGGTGACGGTCTCGGGGTTCTGGTTCTCAGTCATCCGCAGGGATCCGGTGTGCGGCCAGTGGACTCGGGCTCACGGGCGTCCTCACGCCGCGCCGACGCGCTCACCGCGCCGGATCAGGGCCAGGTACTCGTCACGGAACTTGCGGATCGACGACTGCACGGGCGCCGCCACCGAATCGGACAGCACGCAGATCGTCGTCCCGGTCATCTGCTCGGTCACTTCCATCAGGGTGTCGAGGTCTTCCTCGCAGCCTCGCCCTTCCTCGATGCGCTGCAGGATCTTCGTCACCCACGCGCTGCCCTCGCGGCACGGGGTGCACTGGCCGCAGGACTCGTGCGCGTAGAACTGCGCCATGCGGCGCACCTGATGCACGATGTCGGTCGTCTCGTCCATCACGATGACCGACGCGCAGCCCAGCATCGAGCCGGCCTCGATCACCCCCTCGTAGTCGAGCGTGCACGCTTCGCACTCCTCGGCCGAGAGGATCGGCACCGAGCTTCCGCCCGGGATCACCGCCTTGAGCGCGCGCCCGTCGCGCATGCCGCCGCACACGTCCTCGATCAGCTCGCGCAGCGGAAAGCCCAGGGGCAACTCGTAGTTGCCCGGCTTGCGCACGTGCCCCGACACGCAGAACAGCTTGGTGCCCGGACTCTTCTCGGTGCCCCACTGCCGGTACCAGTCGGCCCCGTGCTTCACGATGTGTCCGACGGCCGAGAGCGTCTCGACGTTGTTGATCGTCGTGGGCATGCCGAAGGCGCCCACCGCGGCCGGGAACGGGGGCTTCACGCGCGGCTGGCCGCGGCGGCCCTCCAGCGAGTTCATGAGGCCGGTCTCTTCGCCGCAGATGTAGGCGCCCGCGCCCAGATGGATGGAGACGTCGATGCGCGTGCCCGAGCCGAGGATGTCTTCACCGCAGAGCCCCGCCTCGTAGGCCTCTTCGATGGCGCGGGCCAGGACCGCGGAGGCTTCGAAGAACTCGCCGCGGCAGTAGATGTAGACGTGCTGGGCGCGGATCGCGTAGGCGGCGATGAGGCAGCCCTCGATGAGCTGGTGCGGTGTCCAGCGCAGGATTTCGCGGTCCTTGAAGGTGCCCGGCTCGGACTCGTCCGCGTTGCACAGCAGGTAGTGGGGCTTGCCCGAGTCCTTGGGCATGAAGCTCCACTTGAGGCCGGTCGGAAAGCCGGCACCGCCCCGCCCGCGCAGGCCCGAGTTCTTGACGATCTCGATGACCTCGTCGGGGCTCATCTCGAGCGCCTTCTTCAGGGCCTCGTAGCCCCCGCGGGCCTTCCAGCCCTCGACCGTGCGCGCTTCGGGCTCCCCGAAGTGCTTGGAGAGGACCCGGACCTCCTTCTCGTGAGCGTACGGGTACGCCACCTCAGTCCTCCTCTGCCTCTGTCTGGGCCTCGGCGCCCGCCGCGGCACCGGCGCCGCCCGCGCGCGCCTTCAGCGCCTCGAGCAGGTCCGGCACGTCCTGGGCCGTGAGGTTCTCGTAGTACTCGGAGTTGATCTGCACGCAGGTCGGGAAGCCGCAGCCCGCCAGACACTCGGCCTCGATGACCGTGAAGTTGCCGTCGGCCGACGTCTCGCCGAGCTCCGTGTCGGTATAGCGCAGGAAGGCGTTCAGCACGTCCTCGGCGCCGCACAGGTTGCACGAGATGTTCGTGCACACCTGCACCAGGTACCGCCCCACGGGCCGCTTGTTGTACATGGTGTAGAAGGTCACCACGCCGCGGACGTAGGCGGGCGACAGGTCGAGCAGGGCCGCCACCTCGTCCATCGTTTCGGGCGAGATGTAGCCCCTCACCTCCTGCGCCAGGTTGAGCGTGGGCAGCAGCGCGGCGCGCAGGTCGGGATAGCGGCTCTTCAGCTTCTCGAAACGCTCCTTGTAGGGCCCCTCGAAGAGCGGCGCCTCGGGATGCTTCTCCGCCAGCATGTACGGATATCCGGCGGCTCCGGCCGGATGGCCGCCCTCCAGCGGGCGCGCTCCGGCGTAGTCCCGGCCGCGAACCTGGTCCTCGGTGAGATCGAACTCACCGGTGTTTCCGGCCCAGCCCGGGTTGCGGAAGGGGATCTCCCCGCTCATCGGTCGATCTCTCCGAGCACGATATCGAGGCTCGCGTTGATGACGATCAGGTCCGACACCATGTGGCCCTCGGCCAGCTTGGGGATGACGGACAGGTTGACGAACGACGGCGGGCGCACGCGCCAGCGCACCGGCTTGGGGCCCCCGTCGCTCACCAGGTACATGCCGAGCTCGCCCTTCGACCCCTCCACCGGGAAGTAGCAGTCGCCCGGCGGCGCCGGAATGCCGTCGGTGATCAGCTTGAAGTGGTGGATCATCGACTCCATGTCCGACATGCAGTCCGTCTTGTCGGGCAGCGAGATGTGGGGATCCTCGACGTTGATGGGCCCGTCGGGCAGCCGCTCGAGCGCCTGGCGCAGGATGCGCACGCTCTGCCGCATCTCCTCCATGCGCACCAGGTAGCGGTCGTAGCAGTCCCCGTGCTCGCCGATCGGGACCTCGAAGTCGTAGGTCTCGTAGTCGTAGTAGGGCCGGTCCTTGCGCACGTCGTAGGGCACCCCCGAAGCGCGCAGGTTGGGCCCCGTAAAGCCGTAGTTGACGGCGTCCTCGGCCGAGATCGCGCCCACGCCCTGCGTGCGTCCGATGTGGATCGCGTTCGTCGTGAGCAGCCGGTCGATCTCGTCGAGCGTCTTGGGGAAGTCGTCGAGGAAGGCCTTCAGACCGTCGGTCCACCCCTCGGGCAGGTCGGCCATCATGCCGCCGATGCGCGTGGCCGACGTGGTGATGCGCGCGCCGGTATACGCCTCGTGCAGCCTGTAGATCTTCTCGCGCTGCTGGAACGCGTAGAGGAACGGCGTGAACGCGCCGATGTCGATGGCCGTCGTACCCAGCCACAGTAGATGGCTGAAGATGCGGTCCATCTCCATGCAGATGACCCGAACGACCTTGCAGCGCTCGGTCACCTCGATGCCCATCAGCTTCTCGACCGCCATGGCGAACGCGCAGTTGTAGATGAGCGGCGCCAGGTAGTCCATGCGGTCGGTGAGCGGCACGATCTGGTTCCAGTGCCGGTACTCGCCGAGCTTCTCGAACGAGGAGTGCAGGTAGCCGATGTGCGGGATCACGCGTACGACGGTCTCTCCGTCGAGCTCGCACACCAGGCGCAGCACGCCGTGGGTCGCGGGGTGCTGGGGCCCGATGTTGATGAGCATGTGCTCCGAGTCGAGATCGGGCTCGACGGGCGCGATGGGCCCCGCCGCCGGGCGGAAGTCCATGCCCGCCTCGGGGTTCCTCGTGACCTGGAACTCCACCGTCTTCGTCGCCATAGGCTTCGGTCGCCTGCCTGGGGTCTCAGCCCTCGGAGCCGTCTTCGAGCGTGCGGGGACGCAGGGCCTCGGGAAGTGAGGGTGCACCGCCGACCTCGAGCTCCTCGGGGATGTAGTAGTCCTTCGGGTCCTGCGAGAGCGCCCGCCGCGTCTGCTCGGCCCGCGAGAAGCGGCCGCGCAGGGGGAAGTCCTTCCGCAGGGGATGACCTTCGGCATAGTTCTCGGGCATGAGGATACGCCTCAGGTCGGGGTGGCCCTCGAAGGTGATGCCGAACAGGTCGAACACCTCCCGCTCGAGCCAGTTGGCCGAGTTCCAGAGCCCGGTCACCGAACGGATGTGCAGGCGCTCGAGCGGCAGCTCGCACTTCACGCGCAGAGCCCTGCGATGGGGGATCGACCAGAGCTGGTAGACCACCTGCAGCGGCAGCCCGCCGCCGTAATCGACGGCCGTCACGTCGACCAGAAGGTCGTAGTGGTGGGCGTCGTCGGTCTTGAGGAAGCCGAGCACCTCGAGGTTGGCGTCGGGGTCCACGTAGACCACGTGCTGGTCCCCGGCGCTGACCTCGGCGCGCCGGACCGCGTCGGGGAACCGCTCACGCAGCGCGGCGACGCTGGGATGGGCGTCTTCCGCGCCTCCCGCCGGCGGCGGCGCCACCTCGAGCCGGTCGGAGAACGCCGGGCCCCGCTCGACGATCTCGAAGGGGTTCTTCTGCTGGTCGCTCATCGGGGTCTCGCCCTCAGACGATGCGGTCCGCGGGACGGTGCACGCGGTCCTTCGGGCCGCGTCCGCTGCCCTGGTTCTGATGCGTGGAGTTGCCGAACGGCCCGGTGAGGCCGGCGATCTCCTCGGGCGTGGCGCGCGGCGCCCCGGCGGCGTAGGGATCTTCGGCCCGGAGCTCGACGCGTCGGTCCATCGTCTCGCCGCGGATCTTCTCCTGGATCATCATCAGGCCGTAGATGAGCGCCTCGGGCCGCGGCGGACAGCCCGGGATGTAGACGTCGACGGGGATGATCGTGTCGATCCCCTGCACCATGGAATAGGCGTCGAAGATGCCGCCCGAGCTGGCGCAGGCGCCCATCGACACGGCCCACTTCGGCTGCGACATCTGGTCCCAGATGCGGCGCAGCACCGGGGCGAGCTTGTAGGGCACCCGGCCCGCACAGATGAGCACGTCGGCCTGCCTGGGGCTGAACGACATGCGCTCCATCCCGAAGCGGGCCAGGTCGTAGTCGGAGGCCGCCGAGGCCATCATCTCGATGGCACAGCAGGCCGTACCGAACGGCATGGGCCACAGCGAGTTGCGCCGTCCCCAGTTGATGATGAAGTCGAGCTTGGTGGTGAGGAACGTGGGGCCGCCGCCGCCGAACAGCCCCCCGCGGTGGCCACCGTGCGCCCCTGCGGGAGTCACCGCGGCCCCGGCCTCGCCCTGCGCGTCGCGGTTCAGTCCCACTCGAGGCCTCCTTTCTTCCACTCGTAGATGAGCCCGACGGTGAGCACGAAGATGAACAGGAGCACGGCCACGAACGGCCCCCAGCCCAGCTCGCGCATCTCCACCGCCCACGGAATCAGGAAGACCGTCTCCAGGTCGAAGACGATGAA
>RFGQ01000695.1 GCA_003695865.1 Gemmatimonadota bacterium
GCCTCCCTTGCGCCCCACGTCCGGGGACGGCCCCCGGGCGTGCGCGTTCCACCCCTTCCGGAGACACGCCGATGGCCCGGCCCGCTCCCCTCCCCGGCCGCCGCGCACGCGGCCTCGCCCTGCTGCTCACCGCCGTCTGCGCCGCGCTGCTCGTGGCTCCCGCGCTGCCCTCTCTCGCGGCACCGGGGCAGACCGCCCCGCATCGGCTGGCCGCGCAGCAGGCCGACGGCCCGGCCAACTACGAGCTGGCGACCCGCTTCGCGCCGTACCGCATCCAGAAGATGACGTACTCGCTCACGGTCCAGCCCCGCTGGATCGAGGGGAGTGAGCGCTTCTGGTACTCGTGGGAGACCAGCGACGGCACGTTCTACTACCTGGTCGATCCGGTGCAGGGCACCAAGCGGGCGATCTTCGACAACGACCGCCTCGCGGCCGAACTCACGCGCATCACCCGCGATCCCTACGACGGCAAACACCTGCCCATCCAGCGCATCCGCTTCATCGACGAGAACACGCTGCGCTTCGACGTGCGCTCGTCGCAGGACGAGGAGCGGGAAGAGGCCGACGAGCAGGAGCAGGAGCAGCGCCAGGAGGAGGGGGCCGCCGAGCGCAAGCGGCCGCAGAAGAAGGTCTTCCACTTCGAGTACGACGTGCGCACGCAGACGCTGCGCGAGCTCGAAGACTATGAAGCTCCCGACAACCATCCCTCGTGGGCGAGCGTGTCGCCCGACGGCAACACCGTCGTCTTCGCGCGCCACCACAACCTCTACATGATGTCGGGCGAGGACTACCGGCGGATCCTCGATGCGCGACGGGGCAAGTCGGGCGAGGAGGCCGACAAGGCGGGCGACTCGGTCGAGGTGGCCGAGACCCAGCTCACCACCGACGGCGAGGAGCACTACAGCTACGCGGTGAGCGAGCGCGGCGACACCGACCGGGAGCGCGCGAAGAACGCCGACAAGCGCAAGCGGGCGCCCATCTCGTGGTCGAAGGACTCCAGGCGCTTCGCCATGGTGCGTCTGGACCAGCGCAAGTCGGGCGACCTGTGGGTCATCCACTCGGTCGGCAACAAGCGGCCCGAGCTCGAGACGTACAAGTACGACATGCCGGGCGAGAAGAACATCGCCCAGTCCGAGCTGCTCATCTACGACCTCCAGGACCGCGAGATGGTGAAGGTCGATGCCGGCGACTGGAAGGATCAGCGCCTGTTCGTCTTCACCGACCGCCAGTTCGTCTATCCCGACAGCGACGAGCCCAGGCGTTCGCTGTGGTTGTCGGACGACTCCGACTCCCTCTGGTTCTGGCGGCGCAGCCGCGACCAGCACCGCGTCGACGTGATGGTGGCCGACGCCGAGACCGGCGCGGCGCGCGTGGTGCTCGAGGAGCGGCTCAACACCTACGTCGAGACGCAGCCGGCCGAGCTGCTCCAGTCGGGCGACTTCCTGTGGTGGTCGGAGCGCGACGGCTGGGCGCACCTCTACCGCTTCGGGCCCGACGGGACGCTCCGGGCGCGCCTGACCGAAGGCCCGTGGTCGGTCCGCAGCGTCGAGCACGTGGACGAGGACGCGGGCGTGGTCTACTTCCGGGCCAACGGCCGCGAGGCGGGCGAAGACCCCTACTATCAGCATCTGTACCGGGTGGGGCTCGACGGGCGCGGGCTCACCCTGCTCGACCCCGGCGACTTCGACCACCGCGTCTCGGTGGGGCCCTCGGGGCGCTTCTTCGTCGACAACTACTCACGCGTGAACACGGTGCCGCGGGCCCAGCTCATGGACGCGCGCGGCAGGAAGGTGCTCGACCTGGAAGAAGCCGACTTCAGTCAGCTCATCGCCGCCGGATACCGTTTTCCCGAGCCGTTCAGCGTGAAGGCGGCCGACGGGGTGACCGACCTCTACGGGGTCATGTACAAGCCCTTCGACTTCGACTCGACGAAGGTCTATCCGCTCGTCGAGTACGTCTATCCGGGGCCGCAGACCGAAGCGGTGTCGAAGTTCTTCTCGACGAACCGCTACGAGACGGCGCTCGCGCAGTTCGGCATGATCGTGATCACGGTGGGCAACCGGGGCGGCCACCCCGCGCGCTCGAAGTGGTACCACAACTACGGGTACGGCAACCTGCGCGACTACGGGCTCGCCGATAAGAAGGTCGCCGCCGAACAGCTCGCGGCGCGCCACTCCTTCATCGACCTGGACCGCGTGGGCATCTACGGGCACTCGGGGGGCGGCTTCATGAGCACGGCCGCCATGCTCGTCTATCCCGACTTCTTCAAGGTCGCCGTCTCGTCGTCGGGGAACCACACGAACGACATCTACAACTGGAACTGGTCCGAGAAGCACCACGGCATTCAGGAAAAGACGAACGACGAGGGCGAGACCGAGTTCGTCTACGACATCGAGACCAACCCCGAACTGGCGGCCAACCTGAAGGGGCACCTGCTGCTCACGACGGGCGACATCGACAACAACGTGCATCCGGCCAACACGTACCGCATGGCCGAAGCGCTCATCAAGGCGAACAAGCGCTTCGACTTCTTCCTGTTCCCGGGGCAGCGGCACGGCTACGGGAACATGAGCGACTACTGGTTCTGGCTGCGGGCCGAGTACTTCGTGCGCCACCTGCTGGGAGACACGCGCTGGAGCGCCGACATCGTGCAGCTCAACCTGGAGCGGGAGCAGACGGGAGGGCGGTAGCGGGAAGGGGGGCGCCCCCTCATCCCACGGCCCGCGCCCCGGCCTGCGATTCGAGCACGCGCGGGCGGCTGCCTCCGAACAGGCGCTTGGCGTCTTCGAGCCACGACCGGGAGCGCACCAGCACGAGCTCGATCTCGGGTGGGGCGGGCGGGCCCTCGCTCACCCACACGAAGTGGACGTCGCCCAGCTCGGCGGGCCTGGGCACGGCCCAGGTGCGCCCCACCCAGCGGAAGCGCAGCTCGTCGGCGGCGAGAAAATCGCGCTCCCGCCAGGTCTGCTCGATGAAGACGCGGTCCTCGACCGCGTAGGTGTCGGGCGCGATGCGGTCGAGGAC
>RFGQ01000696.1 GCA_003695865.1 Gemmatimonadota bacterium
ATCCACAAGGCGTCGGCCGCGTCCTGGTCGTATTCGCGGACCACGGTCTCGCCCACCCTCGCGGTGGCCTTCCAGTGGATGTCGCGCCGGTCGTCGCCTGCGCGGTATTCACGCAGGCCCCGGTAGTCGCCGCGGGGGCCGGCGGCCAGGGCCGCGCTTTCGCCCACTCGCCTTCTCGGCAGACCGGCGGCGGTCGAGGGCATGCGCACCGGGCGGTCGCAGCGCGGCCGCACCACGATCTCGCCCGGCATCGCGAGGTCGCGCTGCTTGACGAAGAGCCCGAAGGGGTACGCGGTCGACAGCGTGAGGGCGCTGAAGCGGTGGACGCCGCGGCGCGCAAAGGTCACGTGGGCACGCGCCTGCAGGGTGCGGCCCGGGTCGACGCGCGCCACGAATGCCGCGCAGCCGCCCTGGGGCTCGATGAGCTCCAGCGCCAGCGTGGGCAGGCGGGGCTTGCGGTTGGTCACGTGATAGACCAGGGGCGCCGGCCGGCCGACCGTCACGGCCGTGGGCACCTGCCGTCGGATGGTGAGACCGCCCAGGTCGTGCTCCGAAAGCCAACTGCTGACGACGATCAGGCCGAGCATCGCGCCGAGCAGCAGGTAGAGCAGGTTGTTGCCCGTGGTCGCTGCGGCCATTCCCACCGCGAGGCCGCCCACCGAGAAGAGGAGCCCCCCGAGCGTGAAGCGGATCCGCCGCCAGGCCCGTAGCCTTCGCCACGCGGCGCGCCCGCGCTCGATGAGGCGGCGGGCGCCGAACCGGCCGGCACGCGGGGTCGGTGCGGAGGCCGCCGGATGTGGGGCCTCGCCACCGGGCGGGGCGGGGTCCACCACGGTCACACCGGCGCCGGGATCTCGGCGAGCAGTTCCTCGAGCACGCTGGCCGCGCCCGCGTGCGCCTCGAGCGTGGCGGCGCCGCTGCCGGCCGGGAGCACCCGGTGGGCGAAGCAGGGCACGACGAGCCGCTGGATGTCGCTCGGCACCAGATAGGTGCGGCCGTCGACCAGCGCGTACGCGCGCGCCGCACGCAGCAACGCGATCGCCCCGCGCGGGCTCACGCCCAGGCGCAGGCGGGGGTCTTCGCGCGTCCGTTCCACGAGTGCCATCAGGTACTCCACCAGATCCGGGTCGGCATGCACGCTCTCGGCGCGCTCCTGCAGACGCAGCACCTCGCCGCGGTCCAGTACCGGCGCGATGCGTGCCTCCCAGTCCTCGGGGCCCGCGGCCTCTTCGAGGATCCGCTTCTCGGCCTCCCGGTCGGGATACCCGATCGTGAGCCGCATCAGGAAGCGGTCCATCTGGCTCTCGGGGAGTGGGTAGGTGCCGTGGTGCTCGAGCGGGTTCTGGGTCGCGATCACCATGAAGGGGCGGGGGAGCTGGAAGGTCTCGTCGTCGATGGTGACCGTGCCTTCCTGCATCGCCTGCAGCAGCCCGCTCTGTGTGCGGGGCGGCGCCCGATTGATCTCGTCGGCGAGGATCACGTGCGTGAAGATGGGCCCGCGTCGCACCTCGAAGCGCGAGGTCGCCGGGTCGAAGACCGAGACGCCGAGCACGTCGGCGGGCAGGAGGTCGCTGGTGAACTGGATGCGCTTGAAGCTCAGGCCGAGCGCGGTCGCCAGCGCGTGGGCGAGCGTGGTCTTGCCGACGCCGGGCACGTCTTCGAGCAGCAGGTGGCCGCGCGCGAGAAGCGCCGCCAGGGCCAGGCGGACCACCTGGTCCTTGCCATGGAACACCGACTCGACCTGACCGACGAGGCGGTCGAGCGGATCGCGCATTCCAGCGTCGGTTTCGACGGCTGCGGCGTCGGGCAAAACCACCTCCTCACGGCACGAGGGCGCGGCGGGTGGAGTCGGGGTCTCGGCCCCCGACCAACAGATCCATTATAACGCCACTCCGACCGGAAAGGTCCGGAAAATCACGGGTTTCGACGTTGACACCGACCGGGCCCTCGTCTACCTTCCGCCGGTTTCTCGCGCCCTTGGCGGGCTCGGTGAAAACGCCGGATGCGGCCTGCCAGAACCCTCACCCCATCCGGGTGTCAGGACCTATGAAAATGCGATGGCTTTTTGCGGCGGCGCTCGCCGTCGCCGCTGCGGGCTCGCTCGCCTTCATTCAGGCGCAGGACGGTGATGGTACCCAGGAGGGCGCCACGCAGAGCGCCTCCCCCGCCCCCACGACCATCCAGCCCATCGCGTTCCCGCACAACATCCACGCCGGCCAGGACCGGATCCCCTGCATGTACTGCCACTTCGCCGCCGAGCGGTCGGTGGACGCCGGGATCCCGCCCGTTCGCACGTGCATGGGTTGCCACATGATCATCGGCGGCTCCAACGAGCGGCAGCAGGCCGAGATCGCCAAGGTGCGGGACTACTTCCAGCGCGGCGAAGCCATTCCGTGGGTCCGCATTTACAAGGTCGCCGACCACGTTCACTTCCCACACATGCGTCACATCGCCGCGGGTGTCGACTGCACGGAGTGCCACGGCGAGGTGAAGGAGATGGGCGTGATCGAAGAGGTGAACCAGCCCCTCGCCATGGGTTGGTGCGTGAGCTGCCACAAGGAGCGGGAGGCGTCGACGGACTGCGCCGCCTGCCACTACTGATTGCCCCGGGGACCGAGCCATGAGCGACGGTAACGGCATCAAGCGACGGGACTTCCTCAAGGTGCTCGGCGTCAGCGGCGCCGGGGCCGGGTTGGTCGGCTGCTCGACGGACAAGGTCGAGAAGCTGCTGCCCTACGTCGTCCCGCCGGAGGAGATCACGCCGGGCGTGGCCACCTGGTACACGTCGGTGTGCGGAGAGTGTTCGACCGGCTGCGGCATCTGGGTCCGCACCCGGGAGGGCCGGGTCGTGAAGGTGGAGGGCAACCCCGAGCACCCCGTGTCGCGCGGGGCGCTCTGTGCGCGAGGCCACTCCTCGCTGCAGGGGCTCTACAACCCCGACCGCTTCACCGGCCCGAAGCTCCGCGAGGGCGGCGAGCTGCGAGACATCTCGTGGGACGAGGCCGAGCAGTTGCTGGCCGATCGCCTCGGTGAGAACCCCATCGTGATCACCGGGGCCGCGGGTCCGTCGCTCAGCGACCTGATCGACCGCTTCGTCGACGCCGCGGGCGGGATGCGGATCGACTACGAGGGCCTGTCGGAGGCGCCCCTGCGTGAGGCGGCTCGGATCGTCTTCGGCCGTAACGAGGTGCCGTCGTTCGACTTCGAGCACGCCCACGTGGTGGTCTCGTTCGGCGCCGACTTCCTCGAGAGCTGGCTCTCGCCCGTCGAGCACGCGCGCGGCTTCGCCCGCATGCACGGAGTGGACGAAGAGGGACACAAGGGCCGTTTCGTCTACGTCGGCCCGCGGCTGTCGCTCACGGGCCAGAACGCCGACGAGTGGTTCCCGGCGGCCCCCGGCACGGAGGCCATGGTCGCACTGGCC
>RFGQ01000697.1 GCA_003695865.1 Gemmatimonadota bacterium
GCCCCGGCGCCGCGCGCCGACGGTCGGCTGTACGGCCGGGTCACGACCCTGCGTGGGCAGACCTACGAGGGCTTCCTGCGCTGGGATCGGAACGAGGGCTCCTGGGCCGACCTGCTGGACGCGACCAAGGCCGGAGAGCGCCGCGCGGCGTCGGTGTCCGTGCGCATCGTCAGCCCCGACCCCGAGGTCCGCGTCCGGGGACGTACCGTCGTCGTGACGGGCGGTGAGGACGGCGAGCGCACGATCACTCTGGTGGGCGGCGAGGACGGGGACGCCGCGGGCCTGCGCGTGGAGGAGGTCCGCGTGCACCCCGATCCGGCGCTGGTGCCGGCCGAACAGGTCCGGCTGCGCGCCGAACAGGCCCGCGCCCACGCCGAGGCGGTGCGCGCGCAGGTCGAAGAGGCCCTGGCCCGCAGCGGGCGCTCCCGCGTCGGCCGCGAGGAGGCCCGCCTCGACCGTGCCGAGGCCCGCCTGGACGGGGTTCGAGCACGGCTCGACGAGATGCGCGTGGCCGTGTCGGGCATCGGTAACGCGTTCGCGTTCTCGACCTCGGGCGGCATCGGGTCGCAGTCCGGGATCCGCTTCGGCCACGTCCAGAAGCTGGTCGTGCTCGACGACAACCGCGCCCGCCTCACGCTCCGCTCCGGCGAGCAGGTCGAGTTCATCGGTCGCGGCACCGACCTGGGCACGGCACTCCGCGCGCTCGTCGTCGAGACGCCCGAGGGCGGGCAGTTCACGCTCGACTGGGACGACCTCGACATGGTCGAGTTCATGGAGGCGCCCGAGGACGCGCGGCCCCGTGAGGCCCGCCTGTGGGGAACGCTCGAGACGCGCTCGGGCGACGCGTTCACCGGTTGGGTCACCTGGGACGTGGACGAGATCTTCTCGAACGACGTGCTCGACGGCGAACAGGACGGCGTGGAGCACGAGATTCCCTTCGGGCGCATCGCCTCGATCGAGCGCGCGGGCAGCCGTGCGTCGCACGTGACCCTGCGCGACGGCACCACGCTGCGCCTCGAGGGCTCGAACGACGTCGACGCCTCGAACCGCGGCATCTCGATCTCCGATCCCGCGCTCGGCCAGGTGCTCGTCCAGTGGGACGAGTTCGCGAGCGTGCGCTTCCACGAGCCGGACGAGGGCGGCGATCACGCCGTGTTCGACGGCGGACGGCCGCTGCGCGGCACGGTCGAGACCAAGGGCGGTGAGCATTTCGAGGGCCGGTTGGTGTGGGACCAGGACGAGGCCTACACCTGGGAGATGCTCAACGGCTCGGCGCACGACGTGGAGTTCTCGATCGAACTCGGAAACGTGGCGCGCATCGTGTGCAGCGGCCACGGGGCCGAGGTGACGCTGCGCGACGGCCGCACGTTCCACCTCGAAGGTTCGAACGACGTCGATTCGGGGAACCGGGGCGTGCTCGTCGAGGCCGAGGACGGCACGCGCACGCTGGTGCCCTGGAGCCGTCTGCACGAGGTGCGCTTCGAGGGCTGAGGACCGTCCGGGCCGTTCCGCCCGGGTCCACCCCGCCACGCCGCGGCCCGCCGGCTGAGTCTGAAGCTCAGCCCGCGGGCCGCGTCTCGTGCCAGGTGAGCAGCGTGATCCGCCCGTCCGGGCCCAAACCCTGAAAACCAGCCACAACGGCGACCTGCCCTTCGCCGAAACGGCGAATGATTTCACTGCCATCGATCGACTGAATGCGTGCCGCAGAATGCACGCCATCAGTGACCACCGGAATCTGCCAGCCCAGCCAGGAAC